>NZ_CP101116.1:0-10205 GCF_024296945.1 Acinetobacter sp. Z1
CTTACCCCAATAACTAAACATCTTGAACGGCTGGAATGTGCGCCATAATCTTTAAAATTGATTACTTGGGATTGAAAATCATATATGTCTTCCAGTCCTTCTTTGATCGCTTCAGAAATTTTTCGTTCTTCACCTTCCTTACCGCATTTAGTATTCATAAATGCAGCAACATTTTCAAAGACAAAAACTTTAGGTTTAATTAATGAAATAATATGAATTGCTTCTAAAACAAGTGAATTTCTAATAATTTCATCTTGTGCTTTTTTATGATTTGCAACAGACATACCTTGACAAGGTGGTGTAGCTATTACTACATCAATATCCTTTAAATTTTTATTTTTCTTGTATTCATTAATATGATTTAACGCATATTTTTGGACTTCAGGATCAGTAATATCTCCACATAAATAGCCACGTGGATCACTGCACTTAACATTACATTTTTGCACTTCCATCCGTCTTTCAACCAACTCATTGGTTAAGACACAATCATATTTTTCTTCTTTAAAGCCAAAACAACCTACGCCAGCACTACTGAACAAGGATACATAGGTATAAGATCGCATTTTCATCTACATTAAATAAAATCTAGATGGAATCATACTTAAAGCTAATGTATTAGGGAAGGGCTACAATTTCTTTTGTGTGAAGATTAGTCTAATTTATGGTTAACATGAAAGAACACGCTAACCATTAGCGATTAGTACAAACGAGTAGTTCGAACAGATTCACGTGTTAGTTTTTTTTGATAGCGTTTTACTGCTGCAGCTTTCTTTCGCTTACGTTCTTGAGTTGGTTTTTCATAAAATTCACGTTTACGGACATCCGCGAGAACTCCAGCTTTTTCACATGAACGTTTGAAACGACGAATAGCGACATCAACTGGTTCGCCTTCTTTTAGCTTAACTTGTGGCATAAATATTCCTGAGCATCGAATTTGAAAATTCATTAGTAAAACTATGAATTCTCCTTAATTCTATCACTAACATCCTTCATTTAACATAAAGTCTCTTATGCGAATAAGAAAATGGGAGCCTATAGCTCCCATCTTTAGTTTTACTCATGTTCTTTGTAGTACTGATGTGATCTCTTAGAATTATGCTTCCAACTTTTAGCCACTTTGTAGACATAAGTTGGAAACTCATCCCATACATGAGGTAAACCAGCACCACGTGCTACTCGAATTTTAAGAGAATAATCTTTATATTCAATAGAATGAAGAAAATAAAAGCTTCTCTCTTGTTTATTACTAAAATGTTTAAAATAAAAACTTTTGATATTTGGATAACGTTTCCAAAAATAAAAGCAATCATTAACATTTTCTTCTATAGCTTGATGATACTGATATTTCAGTTTTTTCATTTTTCCTCCTAGGTAACATTACCTAGAAGGGATCCTCAGCGAAGTAGTACATTTCCTTAACCTTATAAGATTATTAATGATTTTTTAAATCTTTTAACATAGCTTCACGCAGAATTTTATTTATGCGTGTCTGATAGCCTTTACCTTGTTCTTTTAACCATGCAAGTACATCAGCATCAAGGCGAACAGAAGTCTGTTGCTTCACTGGGCGATAGAATTGCCCATGACGAACAGCATGACTCCAGTCAGTAATTTCAGGAATATCCGATAAGTCTAATTGCTCATCAGGAGTAGTTCCTTTCGCAAGCAAGCGTTTAATTTCAGCATCTTGCTTGTCACTGAAATTATCATTCAGTTCTTTGCGTGTATATCTAACCATGCTCATATTTATCCCGCTCTGCTTTGGTTACTTGCCTTGCACTAATGATTCGTATGATTTCACAGTCATCTTCATCAAAGATGGTGTGAGCAACTAAAAGCATTAGTACGCCCTTAACCATACCAATGGATTGCCAACGTTCTTCGCCATCAGTATGTCTATCTTGGATTGATATCCGTAATGGATCTTCAAAAATGAGGCTTGCCGTTTCAAAAGAGACATCATGTTTTTTCTGATTCTTTTGGTTCTTTGCCTCATCCCATTCGAAATACAGTTCCATAAAAAACATTCAATTTTGTATATACAATAATGTATCACATATTTGTATTACATAAGACGAAGAGTGTAAATTTTGGTCAAAATTATTGGCTAAAAGTGACAAAATTGCTTAAAAAGCAGCCGACTTGTTTCCGAGTCGGCTTTTTGGTGTTTTTTAGGATTATGTAAAATTCACAAATAATTGATTTAATTAAAATAATTAAGATTGATTTCGCATAACGACCATTATGTTAAATGGAATGTAAATCACAAGTTTGATTCAATCCCACTGCATCATGAATCTATATTTGAATCTATATTTGAATCTATATTTGAATCTATATTTGAATCTATATTTGAATCTATATTTGAATCTATATTTGAATCATGTTACATTCAATATATAAATTAATTTTAAGAGTCCTATCATGAGCCTACTTGATAACTTAACTAAAAAGTTTAGTGGTGATAAAAATACAGTGACATTGAGTGTACGTGTTACTAGTGAAGAAAATGCAGTGCTTCAAGAAATTGCAGATGTTGTTGGCTGTAACCGTCAAGATGTTATTTATCAATTGATTCAGGACTATGCTATTCCTGAATGGAGAAAGATGAAATCTGAGAACGAAATAGATTTGATTGGTTCTGAATACAATTCAGGTGTTTCTTACTTTTTACTAAATACAAATAAAACAAACAGCATTATTGATCACAACATAATATTGGAAAAAGGTATTGCCGCTACATTTGAAGATGATTACATTGGTAAAATTAACAGAATAAAAAAAGATGATGTAGTTTTTCTATATGAATCAGGCTCAGGTATTGTGGCTTATGGTATCGCTAACGGTCAAAATATTGATGAACCAAATCCTGAAAAAATAAATCATAAATCAATGCGGTATCAAGTTTTATCTAATTTTACCTTACTTAAAAAGCCTTTAGCGGCTAAAGATGTGAAAAATATATTAGATAAGGATATTCCTTTCGCTCAAACTTTATCCAAGGTGAAAGATGGTGAAATTATTTATTCTCATCTTATAAAGCAATTAGGGTAAGTTTTTTAACGAACCATTTTTAAAATTAACATAATGGCGCTTATGCGAAGCAGCAATCAGAGATAGATATTTATTCAGGAAAAAACGTCACTGAACCCAAAATTGCGTCAAAGATTGCAGCTTCAAATAGAAATATTGCACTCATTTTTTTTAATAAAAAAATCTACATACTTGATTTTTTCATGAAGAAAAAATCAAAAAATGATCCAATATTCTTAGAAACTGCCAAAAATTTTCTAAAAAAATCCCGACCAGGATTCAGAATTTTCTTACTCCAAATTTGAAATTTTTTTCATACCTACTTTCAAATTTAGCTTTCAATTTTCTGAATTTTTATCGGCCTACTTTAGCCCCTGATTTATAAAAAATGACTAAAAAAATCTATAAAATCACTTTTTCCATCACATCAAAAACCGAAAAAAAAATTTCATAAAATTTTAAAAGCTGTGTATACAAAACTTTTATTATTTTTATCAACAACTTAAGCATGTTTTTTCAAGAAAATGCGTAACAAATGACGTATACAAAATAAAGATCATATTTATTAATAGCTTAAGCGAATTTTTAAACATTTTAGGTATACAATTTTTTCAGTTTTTGTATACAAAATATGGTCTTTAAATAACAAAAACTTAGACCTCAAAAATTCATCATTTCGTATACAAAAGACGATTTGATTTTTTAGCATTGAAAGCCTTATAGAATAAAGCTTTGGAGGCAAACACCATAAGGTGCGTGGTGTGTGACAAAAACAATTGCGGAATGTTCCGCAGCCTTGATCAAATTACAAATTAAAAACCCGAAAAGTTGCTAGAGTCCGCTTTAATAAAAACAATTAAAAAATGCAAAAAAATAGAGGATAGATTCAATGGATCCAGTCATCATTTTTCCAAAAACCTGTACGCTTTGCGGAAGAGAAGATCAAAAATTTTCACGGATAAATTCTGGTGAATACGCAGAGAACGATGAATTTTTTTGCAGTCTTTGTATGGCAGCGATAGAGCAACTACAACAACAAACATCATTGAAGAAAAAAAATGAAATGATCCAATCAAAAAGACAAAACTTTAAAATCATAGAATGAAATGAACAGAAAAAAGTGAAACAAAGAAAACTTTGACCTATCTAAAAATACAGTTCAAAACAAACTAAATTGACCATAGAGCGTGATTAAAATTTTAAATAGGATAAACATCGCTAGAGAGCTAAAAATTTAAAATACTGCAAAATAGAAGCATTTAGCGAGTGTCTACGAGCGACACAACAAAAAGTCGCGTCTCAGCTTTCTGAAAAACAGTTTTTAAATACTTTAATCCTAAAAAAATGATGAACAGATCTTTTAATTCGAGCCTAGACCGAGCGAAGCGAGCATAAAGCTCTATGAGCGAAGCGAATTCCGAGTGCTTTTGCTTTTTCTAAAATTCACGATAGCAAGAACCAAAAAATTGCCCTAGGAATCGAGCGGAAGCGAGATTCAATAGAGTTTGAGCGAAGCGAAAACCAAGGGCAATTTTGACCAGGCAATGCTTTTAATTATTTTTAAATTCTTTTAATGCTTTTAGCTATGCTGGAAGCCTTTATTCTAAAGGGATACAGCAGAGATATGACTACGTTTACCTACCAATATGACTACGTTTACCTACCAATATGACTACGTTTACCTACCAATATGACTACGTTTACCTACCTTAAATCTATAAAAAATATTTAGTAGATTTAACTACGTTTACCT
This sequence comes from Acinetobacter sp. Z1, assembly GCF_024296945.1. Classification (NCBI taxonomy): domain Bacteria; kingdom Pseudomonadati; phylum Pseudomonadota; class Gammaproteobacteria; order Moraxellales; family Moraxellaceae; genus Acinetobacter; species Acinetobacter sp. Z1. The sequence goes on from NZ_CP101116.1 coordinate 4,790, forward strand.
TGCATAAATCTACATAATTATTAATATAGACTTATATTCACTAATAATAATGTAGCTAAATAAGATGCGGGATTTAGTTGTTAAAGATAATGCCTTAATTAATGCTAGTTATAACTTGGATTTAGTAGAACAACGTTTAATCCTATTGGCTATTGTCGAAGCAAGAGGTAGTGGTAGAGGTATAAATGCAAATGACCCCTTAGAGGTTCATGCAGAGAGCTATGTAAACCAATTTAATGTTGCAAGACAAACAGCCTATCAAGCTCTTAAAGATGCGTGCAAAGACTTATTCGCCCGACAATTTAGCTATCAAGAGATCAACAAAAGAGGAAAGGTTGAGAATGTTCTAAGCCGTTGGGTTAGTGAAATTCGATACATCGATGATGAAGCAACAGTAAAGTTGATATTTGCACCAGCTATCGTTCCATTGATTACACGTTTGGAAGAACAATTCACCAAGTACGAGCTTCAACAAATTAGCGAACTTAGTAGTGCTTATGCTGTACGTTTATATGAATTATTGATTGCCTGGCGTAGTACAGGGCAAACACCTGTTATTGAACTAGCTGAATTCAGACAAAAAATAGGTGTTCTCGATGATGAATACACAAGGATGGGAAATTTCAAAGATCGTGTATTAAATCTAGCTATTGCCCAAGTCAATGAGCACACAGACATTAAAGTTAAATATGAGCAACATAAAAAAGGTCGGAACATTTCAGGCTTTTCTTTCACGTTTAAACAAAAGAACGTAGTTACAACAAATAGTAAAAGCCCTAGTCCAACTGATCTTTTCTCAAAATTGACTGATAAGCAACGTCACATCTTTGCTAGTAAGCTTTCTGAATTGCCAGACATGAATAAATATTCTCAAGGTACGGAAAGCTATGCACAATTTGCAGTTCGACTTGTAGAAATGCTGCAAGATCAAAATAAATTTGAAGAACTGCTGCCATATCTTAAAAAAGTAGGATTTAACACAAAATAAACTTCATGTCCAGGTAGGATGTTCAGGCGAACATCCTTGTACATGCACTGAGGGATTACATTGAACACAACAAAATTTAGCGTTATGGACGCTAGTAAAGCCTTTAAAAAGTCACGAACAACAATATATGAAGCTATAAAAAATGGTGAATTATCAAGGGATCATGACGGACTTATAGACTTATCTGAACTTATCAGAGTTTATGGTAATCCTTCAGGTGTTCAGTCTAGTACACGTACTGAACACGTACTGAAGGATGTACATGTACACGTCCAATCAGAAGTCGAAACTGTATTAAAAGATCAAATTTCTTTACTCAAAAATCAATTGGATTTAGCCAATCAAAGAGAAAAGGCTTTGATGCAGCATATCGAGGATCTGACGCATAGAATTGAGTTTAAAGGACAGCCTGAGCAACCAATCACCGAAGCGAAGAAGAAAGAAGCTATCCAGCCAAGTACTGCTCCAGTACAACCAGAACCAGATACTACTGAGCCGAAAGATGACGGATTGACTACTACGAAAGAGACGGAAAATAAGCGGATTCCTGTGCCTGAACACATTGAACCAGAGACTGAGAAAAGAGGGTTTTGGAGTCGTTTTTTTAGACCCTATGATTAATCAAGATTGTTTAATCTAGATGAATAAAAATATAGAGAAATGATCACGGAATAGGCGTGGAGCGTGAATAGTCACAAAAAAGCCGTTCCAGTGCGCTGAGCTCAGGAACGGCTTACTTTAAGATATTGATACGAAAAGGAAAAGTTCAAGTATTTCGCATAAGGCGTATTATGTTAATTTTAGGAAAACTTAAATTTACAATTGAGATCCTTTATCAAAATCGGCTTGATAAGATGTAGGAATGTTGTTCCTAATAACACGAATATTTTGTTGATTTCCTTTGATAAACCCCAAGTCGAATAATAACTTCACAAAATCATTGCAGTTTAAACGAGAATCATAACTACCAACCCCAGCACTGTAGCCTAAGTTTGGGAAATGCTGTTTGACATCAGCTGTAGTAAATGCCATTCGCCCTTCTTTACCCCATGCTCCCTGTTGGTCGTTATTTTCCCACTGAATAGAAACTACAGATTGTGTTAAGTATCCAATAAAACTATATTTTTCAGCATCATTATTAAATGAAACTTGACTATTTGTACCAAAAATTAATGACATTTCAACTCCTTTAGTTGTCTATTTCACTACAGGTTATTTATAGCTTTAATAAGCTGTAGTGAAGTAGTATAAATATTGAGGATAGTTTTATTTTTTCAATGATTTAAATATAATTTTTATCAATAACCATTGATATACTTTGAAAATCTAAATAAGGAATCTCATATACATTTTCATCATCAAAGCCTACAGCTAATACCTCTTTTAATTTATCAAAATCATATATTTGTGGAATTGAGTCTTGTGTTAAATTATCACTGATTTTACTAGTCTTAGAAATTAGTAGTAAGTACTGATAATCTCTATTAATCTCTTGAGTTTTTCCTAATGGATGTGCTCGATTTAAATGCTGAGATGGTGATAAAGCAATTAGGTTTTCAATAGAACCTGAAATAACAGGATATAATGCTTCTGGAAATATATGATGAATATGTGTTGCTTCACTATTGGCTAAATCATCATGATGCTCTGAAATTGAATCGAAAAACTCATCATTAAATTTACGTAAAAGTTTTTTAGCTTTATTAGAATTATATTTCCAAAATCGCTCTAACTTCAATTTTTCGCTTAGTGTTGGCTCATGCTCATTTCGTGTAATACCTTTGGGTTTGTTTGTATATAAATCTCTGAAATTTAAACGATTATACATAAGTTGATCATAAATTATTTTTTGCGAAGACAATCTTCCACTTTCTGTTCCATAGCTTTTTACATCAAAAGCTAAGGGGTTTAGAATTTTTGTAAAAATCCGTCGACATTCAACTTTTGTATTAATTGATGTGTACTTAATCGTAAATTTTTCAAATGCTGATTTTAACTCAGAAAAGCTATTTACATTTGGGTTATCCAAAAAGGTTTCGAAATAATCATATAAATCACTGTCACTCAACACATGTTTTATATAATGTGTCAAAAATTTAAGAGCATTTCTTTCTCTTACAGCAATGTAAGATAACAACTCAACATTTTTTACAGAATATATATTTCTATTACCCTTTTTTTCTTTAGATAACACCCCTGAATAAGCTAATAATTCCATAGGTTGTTGAAAAAACTTATCATATTCATTCTGAGCATTTACACTATGAACATCAGGCTTTGAAAAGAGATCCGAAACCTCTTTTGCATATGATGAATCCCAAATCTCTTTGGTTGAAAATTCCAAATTTTCATCATGCTCAACATAGTTCAGAATACAGTCCGCTATAATGCATACTACATCTGGTGTACATTTTTGATCGATCCAACGAGCATTTCCTGAAATACGTATATCGTAGTTAAATTGATCTAAAAAACTGTCTAAGTTTTTATCATTGAACACAATGATTTCTCTTACCAAAATAAAATATAGCAATATTATCAATATTTAATGATCGTGTACTATGATTTCGAGCAATTCGATAAAACTCTTCAAATTCAGGAGAAGCAAAGAATAGTAAATCTGTTTCAGTAATAGACATATCAGGCTTTAGCTCAAATATTGCTACAGATCCATTTACCACGCAATTTTTAGGCTTTACGACAACCCGAGGGTAATAGGTCATATTAGGGCTTAAAAACACATCATCACGTTCTAGATATTTATTTACACCTAATTTTGATAATGCACTTTTTTTAATAAATACATCATCTTCAATATGAATAATTTTATCTCCACTTCTAGGAATATTTTTTGACTTAATTACCCATATATCGCCTGTAGGTTCTAGAAGCTTTGATGTAATTTGCCTATCACGGAATACATTAAAAATTCCAAAACTCATTTCTGATACTAACTTTTTGAAATTTTCATTAATATAAATAAGCCAATTAGGAAAAAATGATTGTGTAATTTCATTTTGATCTTGTATTAGTTCAATTTTTTTAGGAACAGAAATTACTTTTGTTCCTGAAATATTCTCGGACTTTGTATCCAAAAACAAGCAAATCGTTTCAATCAAAACCCCCTTAAAGCCTGTTTCTCCAAAATCAGTAATACATTGAATATTTGTATTTTTAATTTTTTCTCTAGACATCGAGAAATCAAAATTATGTAAAAAATATTTAGGCATAATCAAAACGACATAATTAGATAATAATATTGATTTATCTAGAAAAAATGCGGAAATATTATCAGCAACGGAGTTGTTAAACTCCTGACGTAAATTTTCTCTATAAGCTCCTTTAATCTTCATAAAAGGAGGATTACCAACAACCAAATCATATCTTTTTTTAAGCTGACATGTTAAAAAATCACCATAGATATAATTGATTTTTAAATTATTAAAATCAGAAAATTCCTTTTGTATAAAGATCTCACAAATCTCTAAAGAGTGTTGATTTATATCAAATACATCACATTCTATTGAATCAAATAGCCCCTTATAGTAATGAATTACTTGACGTAAAATATTTCCAACTCCCACAGAAGGCTCTAGGATTTTCAAAGTCCTTTTATGAATTTGTGGCAACTGTTGGCAAAGTGTCTGCACTGTTTTTGGATCAGTGTAATAAGCAGCCGTTGACTCTTGTAAACCATTTGCCATTTCCGCAAGACGAGATAAATCATCAATAGATAATTCTAATGGATTGTCTACAATAAATTTTTTACTTTTAGTGAAACAATTCAGTTCATGCTCTTCAATCAGCTTCTTAAGTAAAGCGTCATTATTTCTTTGCATGTTCTAAACCTTTTTTAATATTTTTCGCAATTTTTGAAAAAATAATGGTTGGTACTGCTTCACCCAAACTTTGTCGAATATTTACCTCATGCTTTTTTAAATAAGCCTTTTTCTCTATCTCATTAAAATCATTTAATTCAGAAAGAGTGTGCTTAGTCCATTTAAAACTTTCAGGAACATTCATAAAAATCATCAATTCTCGCAAGCTAAAGACCCGATCATCTTCAGGATGTACCGTATTTTGACTTGCCAAGATATCATTTCGTGTATGAATACATGGAGGTGTTTTATCCCAAATTTGACGGCTATATTTATCTCCATTTTTATTTACATTAGGAATCACAATACCATTTTTGATTTGATGTGGACGTTTGAGGGGATCTAAATTATCAAAAGCATTTTCACCAGGCTTTAAGTCTCTAATCCAATCACGCATATGTGGCTTATAAGATTTAAAATTATGATAAATATCATTTTTATGAGACTCCCCCATTATTTTTAATCTAGGTAATGAGAAAATTAAATCTCGCATTGTTTTTGAATTTTCTTTAGATGGCCAAAGTTCATCAATGTTAATGGGTATATCTTT
>NZ_CP101117.1:0-98420 GCF_024296945.1 Acinetobacter sp. Z1
ATGTTCTTTGGGAAAATGTATATAAATGAGTTCGAGTTTGTCAAAATAACGCTCTACTAACATCTTCAACCAAAAATAGAAAAATGGGGCTATCATACTAAAAGATATAGATTTTAGTGCAGCAGTTGGTGTTACCATAATTGGCTTAAATAATGATAAATCTTTATTTTCTTCATATTCAAAAAGTATGTCTGAACCCTGACTATTATTACGGCTGTAGTAATACAAAAACTCTGATTCTGTAAGAAAACAAATTACAGGATACAAATAAGTTGCACAACTCTCTGGATCTACATAACCATCCATATATTTATAATTCAATTTTTCACTTTGCATTCGACAATAGCTGAGTAGAACCGTCTTTAATTGAAAATTTGTATTATTTACTTCCATACTATACTCTCACAGAATTTTCTATCTCTGCGTTCACCTCAAGAGTGTTTTTAGCAGAATGTTTAGGTTTAAAAACATACTCACGCAAATTTTGCATGGTATCTTTGTAACTTTGTAATATTTCTAACCTATCTTGGCCAGAGGGTGTGATACCTGATCTTTTATCATTCGTTTTGGGATCTTCCATACATTGCACGATATACCCCACACTTACACCCTTTTCTTTAAAAAGATCTGTAACCAAAGCTTCTCCACATCTGGCAAATTTTTCACAGGTTCTAGACCAGTAAGCATTAGGAGTAGCATCAAGTAGCCGAGCATTACTTGCGAAATTATTTTTATTAAACATTGCATCTAATGAAAGATCATTATTATTTTTTGATGAGTTAATTTTGAAAAATGACTCTGCTCTGTCCATCAATACACGAAGTGATCTTTCTTTCATTTTATTATATTGAGGATCTGAGTGCCTTATAAGTTCATTTATCGCTACAGGTATAATCTGGCTTTGAATTATTTGAAATGCAACAGCATGAATTTCATTTTCAAGACCCTTTACATTTCGGTGTAATCTGAGATGCAAATATAACTCTCTTGTAGATGCTACATCTTCATAGCCAATTTCATTTTTGGCACGTAATAATCGATTACTTTCCTCAGTTATTGGATTTGTTAAAGTGTATCTTCCAAAAGAAATATTTTCTTTTCTTAATGCAGCTGCAATAGCACGATACATACTAGAAGTATGAGACTGGTTCAATCGTAGATCAGGTATGAACAATGGATTTTTACAAAATTGATCCAGATCCATTGTCTTTAATCTATATAGACTGTCTACAATTTCAGTCATCTTATTATTTAAAAATTGTGCAGCATCATCTTTGCCAATTTCTCTAATGGCATTAATCAATTGATCTTTTTTTGTTATTAACCTCTGTAATGAATTTTCAATCACTTCCTCAGAACGAACTTTTATTAAATCTATACCCTCTTTAGTGAATATTTCATCTGCTTCCATTTTGCCATTTAATTTGATTTGCAAATTATAAAAGGATTTAAGAACTGGATTTGAGTCTATAATATATTTTGAACTTTCATAATCCACATCTGCCATGAGTTCGCTTAAATAATAATTTTTCTCTACAGCATTAAAACTACCACTTTTGTAAACTAACTTTTTCGTTTGATCCTCTAAAACCCTTGCAGCATAGTGGTCTAATGAGTGAAACCATTCATGTGATACTGAACCTGCACCACGTACTTTTGTTAAATTAAATATTTTACTATAAGGCTCATAATGAGCTGCTGCTGCACCTCTGCCTGCTCTACCCCTCGCCCCAAATGCTATGGCCAATTCACCATTAAATGAAATATCAGAGTCAGATAATTGCAATACATTTTTTAACTCACTTAAGCCATCATAAGTAATGTTCAGTAGTTCCTGTCTTTCATTTTGAGTAACCCAATTACCAAATTGGACAGCACGAAAAGCGAAATTCCTACCAAAATCATCGACTGTAACATCCTCACTCTTTCTATAGTCAGCTGATGTTTTGTGTGTCAAATTCTGAAGAATCTGAGGATACCGAAGATCTAGTCGTTCTGGTTGATCTTGCTTAATTTGCTTTTTATACTCTAAATCGAATCTATCAGTAATATTAATACTGCTTTCAGAAATGATATTTTCGGATTTATTCTCTAATTCATTTAATTCAAGATCCTTATAATTTGAATCATAACTTGCTCTAAAATAAGAAATCTCATTTTCAGGTGTTAATTTTTTTTGCACTTCCAGACTTAAATTCAGCTTTTCAATTACTTTCTGGATCTGATCTTTGAAGCCACTCCCTTTCCTAATGATCTGAAAAAAGCCATCTTGTCCTGTAACGTTCTCAAATGTATAAAAAGCATTTTCCAATTTAGCATGAGGAGGAATTTCATATTTTGAAAGTTGATTTGTATGATTAATCTCTCCTCCAGTTTCAACATATCTTCTAAAGTAGATCTCATCTATTTCAGAAGTATCCGCATTAATGGTATTCACCATGACTTTAATTGAACCGACTTTTACGTCTTCAAGAAACGACATAGTTTTTGATAAGTTTGAGGATTTTCTATTTACCCCCTTAATGAATTCTCGGATGTTAGAACGAGATGATTCTTTAAATTCTGGTGACTCTGGATCTAGATCGTCAAAGTAAAACTGTTGTGGATTTAAGGCAACTTTATCGACAACATTTTTATAATTAACAAGCATGTTTGTCATAGCAGATAAAGGATAACGATCATGTAAATCGATACCTGCCTGAATAATTTCCTTAAAATGCCCAACAAACATTGAATAATCTTTTAATCTTTGAATAAATAATTCTGGATTAGTTTTATCAACTTTTGCCATACTCAATTTATTCGGGATCATATTGTAAATTGATTGTGCAAAAAAGAATAATTCGTTAGATTTATCCTCCAACAGAGGCAATGTCTCTTTTTTGAAATTCCATAACGTATTTTTTTTATACTTATCAACCAAAATTTCAAAAGAATGATGCCTATCTTTTTCTATCTCAAGTAATGTTGAATCTCTATTTTCGTAAAAATGCTTTCTTGCCCCAAAGACATTTTCACCATAATCTTCAATTCTATCATTTGTCCTGTTCTTCCCTCGCTCTATAGTTTCTATGACAACATCTGTTGTCTTACTAAGTTCCGTATTTTCAAAGACATTCAGCTGTGTTTTAAGGAGTTCTAACTTGTTTGCATCTAACTCGTTATAAGTATCAATTTTTTTAATGTAAGCTAAAAGAGTTTCAAACTTTTGATTGTTATTGTTTTGCCCTACATCCACAAGTTCCATTTTAAATTGATGAGATAACACATCTTCAAAGTCTGTTTCGTGAAATTTCTTAATTTCAAACAAAAGTGAATCTAATGATTTCTCATCAGGACTTTCAGCAAATTTTTTTATATTCTGAGTTATCTTCGCAATTACTGGTAAAGCATTCTGTACCTTAATTGCTTCTCGCCAAGAATCAGCTGAATACTCTAATATTTCTGGCGTTTCTTTTATATTTGAAATAGTTAGTAATGTCTTATTCTCCATAACGCTCACTGGAAGAACAAAAGATAAATCTGCTTTTTTAAATGCAGATTCAGGAAATCCCAAGTCCATCAGCATTGCTTTATCAGATGTGACAATTCCAAAAATCTTACTATCATATCCGTATTTTTTTAAGGTATCGACTGGCAAAGGGTTTTCAAACGATAAATCTATGAATCGCTCATCCTTATTTTTATTAAACTCTGTAAATTGTTTTTCTACGTCTGCAAAGAATTCAACTTTAAACTTCTCTGAATAAACTTTTGAATCAACGAACCAGAATTCTTTTTGTGTATTTTGACTTTTTGAAAAGCTTAACCATTTATCCTTATCAATTCTTAATCTTGCAATCGCACTACTTTCAGGTATTTCTACAATATTTGAATTATCAATATTAAGAAATGTTCTAAACAATGATGGCTGAATTTTATTGTCTGCTTTTACAAATTTAGGATAAGAGTTCTCTGAATTAACTCGATTAAAACCTATTGATTCCATGTGCAATTGAAATTGGTCTAGATCAAAAAACTGATTTAACCGTTTTATATCGATTATTGAGACAACAGCAAGTTTGTCTCGATTTTTTGTCGGGTGTCTAAAACCAACATTTAGACCGTAACTTTCCAAGTTTAACCATTTCATTTTACAATCCTCAAAAGGAAAAACTTTCATTAATGAAAGTTTTCCAGAATCTCGATCTGGTACAGCTACCTCTAAAATCTTTCATTAATGAAAGATTTCTGAATTTACTTAGGTGCTGTTGCTGAACCTGCAAGATTTTTATTGGTCAAAGAATTAACTTTCTTATTTTCTTGTGATACTAAAGAAGCAAGCATAGATTCTATACGCTCATTCTGCGCATGTTTATTACCCATTATTGCAAGCTCTAAAGCTCCCTCTTTAAGAATTTCAACTAGGACTCCACGCTCAGTCTGACCAACTAAACTTCGATTCCAGTTCTTATATTCTTCACCATGACCAAGATAGCGATCTACTTGCTCACGATATTGTTGTCTTAAAGGTTTTACAGGTTGTCCAGACTCAGTACCATTGGGCGTAGCCGTAAACTCTGACTGAATAGCCATAAGCGAGTTTAGCGCAGGAGAAATCACAGCATCTTTTTCAAATTTTTGACGTAAGTACTCCTGACCTCTAGGAGTCTTAGCTGCTGTTTCACTTAATGGAGCATCAGGAAGACCAACCATATTATTAATAAAACTGCTTTTAGCCATAGCGTATTTATCTGTAGAAGATGAATACTCAAATAGCGTAGATGCTTGTAAATTTGCTCCTTGCATTTCGCCTACACTCAAACAAAGACCTGCTGCTGCTTGTTCGGACGTACAGAAATAATCATGGTGGAGCTTCAAAGCTTCATCTTGTGCCTTTATGGGATTTGCAAACTTTCCTGTTCCTGCTGTAACGTTCTGAAAAACCATATCAGCTCTTATTTCTTTATCCTTTTCCTGTGTTTCAGTGATCGTCCTGCGTTCATTCAATACAAGGCATGGATTGTAACCTTGACCAGCTGCACCATAATTAAGAGCTGTATCTTTAATTCTATCCGATTGTTTCATTGCCCCAATTGCACTAGCTGTTGTACGTGCAATTTCCATATCTGCATGTGCAATATTAGAAGCATTTACAGCTTCTTGTTGAGTTTGAACTCCAATAGCACCAAGTATCATGCTTCTTTCGAGCTGTAATGCAGAACTTACAGATGTATCTAATGTATTTAAACCTGTAGTAAATGTTGCTTTGAGTTGTGCAAATCCTGTACTCATTTGAGTTAGAAATGTAGGTGTCATATAAGGTGGACAGTAATATGCAGCTACAGATGTACTAAATAAGCAAAGTGCCAAGAATCCAGTTTTACGATTCATATTATTCTCCTAAGATCGGCCTGCAATAGACTGATAGCTTTTCTTAGTTTTACTATTCGCTTCATCGGAGCTTATTAAAAGGAGTGAAGCAAGATTACCCTCAAGTCGCAGTCCTCGTTCATAATCCTCATTTAACAGCCAAATACTTGCACCTTTCTGGCGTGCCATCTCAACCAATAAACCCCGTGTACTTTGGTTCATCATTGTGGCCTGCCATTTCTTTGCTTCTTCTGTGCCATAGTATCGACCTATGACATCATCGATCATCTGGTTAGGTGATCGCATTTCACCATTTTCATTTTTTATCGTCTGAAGATTAGCAGCATCAATTGATGCTAGAGAATAAGCAGGAAAGGCTTGTAAGGCTGTTTTGCGGTTCAAAGCAAATAGGTATTGTTGACCTCTAGGTGTCATCCCATTAACACTATTCAACGCTACATCTGGAGCACCCAAAATATTTCCACGTAAACTTCTACGTGCCTCAGCTTCTAAACTATTCGTTTTTGCAGGTTGGAATAGTAAAGCTGCATTGGTGTCACCACCTGCAAGCTTACTTACAGTACATAAACCTTTTGATGCTTCTTCTGCTGTACAAAAAAGTTCACGATGACGTTGAATAGTCTCTTTATTAACTTGATTAATATCGTGGACTAATCGCCCTGTACCTGTACTGGTATTATTAACCATTTTTGCAGCGAGCTTTTGCGATTCGTTTTTACCATTACTTAGGGTTGCATTTCCAACAAGAACTTTACAAGTATTATAGCCTTGACCCGTTGATCCATAACTAAGAACAGTATCAATAATCTTATCTTGTTGACCTATCGCTTGGATCGCTGTTGCCAAGCCTTGAGCTGCATTTTTTCTTGCATCAATTACTTGTGTTGCACCTGCACTTGATTGAGTAACTGCTACACTAATTGCTGAAGAAATCTGTCTGGTGTTTTCCTGAATGGCATACAACAAGTTCGCTTGTGTAGTAGCGAAATTTGTTGTCATGGTCGCACTTAATGTTTGCACCTGAGACTGAAATTGAGGCGATACAACTTCATATTGAAGATTTGCATTCGCATTTGCTTCATAAAATGGAATGGCTAAAAGGGAAGTAGTAATTAGTAATTTGATCGATTTCATTGTTTATTGACCTCCAACATTATAAGGAAGTCTTTGTGAGACTTGATTACTTAAGACAAAAGCCGACAAACTATTACCAGAAGTACGTGTTATATAGTCGATTTGTTTACTGATACATTGTGCATTTGAACAAATATCTTGTGCGGAATAGCGGTTATCAACAATATTCGCAATATAGTCTGTTGCAGCTTTATGTGTATCTGATTGCAATTTATTATTGTTGAATACCAATGAATAATTAGAATCACCGCTTTGCAAACCATTAGGTAAAATTGAACAAATCCCCATGTTAGCTTCGGCAATACTGCAATAATTTTTATGTCGCTCAAGTCTGTTCGCTTCAGCTTCAGATGAATTACTCATCATCACTTTCATGAAATTGGAAACCATGTCTCTTGCATAGATTGATGATTGCACCAACTTAATTTTCTCAGCTTGCTGATTGGCAAAAACCACACAAGATGTTGTCTGTGAACTGCCAAGACGACCTGCATCATCAACCATAAATTTTAACAGGCGATCAGACATATTAATTGCACCTATTGCCGTAGCAAGTGCTTGATGCGCATTCTTAGCTGATTCTGCTTGTTGTTGTGATCCAATTGCCTTTTGCTGTGTTAAAACACTGTAAGCACCTTTAACCTGCTGAGTAAGCAGGTTGTAACTATTCTCAGCTTGCACAGCAAAGCTGTGCGAAGAAAGAGAGAGTAAGGACAATAAAAGCAGATTACGATTTATAATCATTTATTGCCTCCTTAATTTCCGAATATGGAATCAAAGATAGAAGATTTACTACCAGAGTTAGTATTATTCTGTGTCTGGTTTCCTTGAGTACTAGCAGCTAAATTACCTGTACTTGCAGTGGCGGTAGGGTTAGTAGCATTGCTCCATGTGTTACCATTTGATCCACCAGTAGTATTCGTTCCTGTTGGATTAGTCATACCACCAATAGAATTATTCACAGAATTTTGAACATTCTTCAAATCAGTATTAAATTGCGTAGTTTCTGTAGGGAAAACATTTACTGATTGACCAGTCGGAGCTTGAGTTTTATAGATGTCTGCTAATTCAGGATCAATCTTACCTAAGCCTCCAGTTACAGCCCCTTGAACCGCACCGTTCAGATCAATAGTTCCGTTTTTATTAATGATGTCAATTGCGTTGTTTAAAGGTTCAAGAGCTTTTTTCGTTGCTTCATTTACCATCGTACAAACTTTACGTGTAGCGTAAGCTCTGAGTGCTGCAATCGCAGCTGCTTTCATACCACTGAAATCTGGAATAGCAATTGAAAGATCTATCATTTTCGTAATATCAGAGAAACAGCTAGATCCAGAAGAACCTCCTGAGCTACCATTAAATAGGGCATCAATGTCTACTGGAGCAGTATTAAGGATTTGACGATTCTTAATTACTTCTTGTTGAGTCCAAGCAATACTACCTTGTGTATTAGCATCACCACATCCAACCGCTGCTGTATTGATTGCAGACTGTGCAGCTGCGGAGTTATCGTCAGCAACGAAAGGGGAGGAGGTAATAGTCGGTATATTTGAAGTTACCGTATTTGTATAACTATTACCCACTGTTGAAGATTGCTGATTAATTGACTCGACATTGCTTTGAGTAGATCCAAGCGAGTTTAAACCAGTATTTGATGCAATTGATGAGATTGATGTAGCAGTAGCTAAACCAAAACACACACCAATAACCAGACTTCTTAATTGTAATCCGTGATTACTAGAAGAAGTCTTGGTTACAAGTTCTTTACGTTTAAAAGTAGAGGCTTTTTTCATAGTAATCACCTAATTTCAAAAAGATGGAAAAATATTATTGGATTTTGCGTATGCCAAAATGCCTTTAATTTCACAGACATTAATCGAGTCATATACAGAGATTGTTTGCCAATGTCGTATAAAAAATAGAAGCCTTGCAAGAAATAACTGATCTGCTTTATTTTCAATAATCCAGACTATTAGATCAGTTAAATGCTGATTCACTTTTAAGAATTCATTATTCGCTTTACTACTTGATATGACATTTCGGATGAAGTAAATAACGTAAGAAAAAGGACTTGCTGATAAAAAATCATAGATAATGGGATATTCGGCTTTATTAACATTTTCTTTGCGGAATAGGTCAATAAATTTACTTAGATTTTTTATACACTTATCAATTACTTCAGTACTAATCGAAGTAAAATTAATGCCAAGTAAGTCAGATTTTTCAGGGGTGAATTCAACCAACAGACCAAACGTTTTTATTTGATCAGGTAAGCTTTCAAAACTGGAGGCAATAATATTCTGTGATACGTGGGTATCATTAAGTGCATAGGCACATACAAAACGTAAGAGCGTGTCCAAATCTAATTGAACATTATCTAAATTCAAGTTGTCCATTGTTATCCCAAATCTCATCAAGAGTATTTGTATATATTTGCTATATAGTAGTGGTTTTTAAAAATTTATTCAATTCATTGAGAAATTCCAAAAACTCGTTGAAGACTATTTGCTATCGTTGTTAATGGGTATTTTCTTAATCTTAGTTCTGCGGACTCCAACGTTAGGCAAAACTGCTCTTTGAGTTCATAAGCTCGAATTTGCAATTTGTATTGGTCTTCTAATCCTTTTAGTTTTTCTTCACCGTAGGAAAGAACAAGTAACCATTCCGAATCTGAAATCGTTATTATATCTACTTCTGCATAGTAGTTTTTGGCGACCCCAACCATCTTGATAGGATCTTCATATACATCATCAAAGTCGTCCAGAACTGGTAAAACTTGTTCAGAAAACAAATCTTTTAACCAGTTGAGATTTTCAAAACCAAGAAAAGCAGTTTTGTCTCGAAATTTCGTAATTGTTTCACTAGCTGAGTTCATCAAGAATCTCCAAAAATTACATAAAATTAAGGGGTAGGGGAGTATGAATTGTCGTCTTGATTATTCGTAATTCCCACTTTACTTTTAACAAATTCAACCACAGCTTTAAGTGCTGATTTAATTTGTTCAGCATATCGCTTCATTTCTTCACCAAGATTGAACTTTTTACCATCTTTGTCAATGAAGTTTGGAACTTGGTTAGATATGGATTCTTGATTTTCTACAATTTGAGTCAAATCTTTAGAAAATTTTTCTTTTAATGATAAGTCAACTTCACCATTCTTTAAAACATCAACAGCGGAGTTTGTCTTATTGACAAAGTTCTGATGCGAATCATACATATTGGAAATGATCTGTTTTCCTTTTGGAGTGCTCTCGATCAGATCGATCTGGTCTTGAAACATCTTTCGTAATGGTTCATTTTCACCTTTATTTAACTCATTCACAATTGTATTTATATCTTTATTATTTGCTTTCCCATATTCAACCATTTGCCCACGAAAGTCGTCCATTTTATCAAACTTCCAAAAGTCATCGATACTTTGGCTATAGTTTTGATGTGCATCTAAAACATCATTATATTTTTCACATATCAATTGATTTGCGACTACAGATTTTAAATCCATTTCATCATTTGCAATTGTAGATTTTATCGAATCATATCGATTCGCTATCACAGCACTTGGATCTTTATTACCATCAATTTGAGTATTCAATTCTTGCATGGCAGTTTGTGAACGATCTTTGAATAAATTACTTAAGTTTGGAAATAAAGAATAATTTTTAACAGTACCTCCTGATCCTCCTTTACCGCCACTGGCAACCAAATCAGAATTAGCATTAGATGTCGGCACTAAACTTGTAGGTGGAGTGAAATTATCATAAATGTAATTAGCATTTTTTTCCTGTAATAACTGCATTGCTTTTAATAGCAATTCTTCTTGATTAGAGTTCAATTTTCTTTTAAAGAACTCCTGACCATTTACTTTTACAAGCTCTTTACTAACATCATCTATGATCTCTTGTTTTTGATCGTTCTCACTATCAATTACAACCAAGTCCTTTGATTCGCTAAATTGTAATTCATCGTCTAAAACGTGATATTCAGATCTATCCAAATCAATAATTTCTGAGTTTGGCAAATGTTGTGTACTTTCTTCATACTCTACAAATGCTATGTCTTCGTACAAATATTCTGGTTCTTGTAAATTCTGATTGAACTGTTGATCATCTAAGTTTTGGCCTTGATTGAACTGCTGCTCATCAAGGTTCTGTTCTTGAGGATATTCATTAACACCCTGATTAACATATTCATTCATTGTTTCAGTCCAATTATCATCAAATTTAGCTTCTTGAGTATTTACTACCTTATTGTCTTTATCTAACTCAGATATAGAAATTGAATCATTATCTGCACCAATATACAGAAGCTTACCCGCTGTATTTCTGAGTTGCAGGTGAAGCGTTTGGTCAGTCTCAACCTCATCCACAATATCAAGATTGACAAGTGACACGCTGTTCTCAGTTAATTGATTATCTAAAACCAATATAAATTCTGACAAGTTTTTACCAAACTTAGATGAATTTTGGGCACTATCATTTTTTAAATTTGTCCAAGTTGATACCAAGTCTAAGTTATCTTGGTTTAACTGATCATTAGTTTTATTTTCAGGATTCATGTGCTACACCTCAATTTTTTAATGAATTTATTAGATCGCTTGGTTCTACCTCACGAATTTTATTTAAAACAGTTTCATCGATATTGTTAATCTTCACTGTTGAAAACTCAGAAGACAAATGTGTTAATACTGCTCTCAACTCTTTGAACGAAAAATTGGCCTGCTGCGTAGATCGAGATCCTTGTGATAGATCACCCACTAGCACAAGATTCATACCTTTTTCGATATTTGCATTTTTCTGTCTAAACAGATTCTCATTTTCAGAAAATTGTTTTATTTGTGAACGATTTCCTTGAACCAATAAGCAATAATTATCTAACACGCTGTTAAATGGCTTTATAGAAATTTGCAGGACAGGATTACCTGCTGAATTTGATTTTGTAATCTGGAACTCAGGCAGTTTGCAGCTAATCTTATTCTCACGGGATTCTTCAATCGCTTTTAAATATGTGATTGCTTCTTGAATAGTCGATAGCCCTTGAATCTTGTCAGTTAGAGTTCTGAAATCTATATCTGAAGACATCAGTAAGGCTCTCTGTCTATTACCATTTACATCTGTATAGTTAATTGATTGAGAATGAACTTTTGATACAGATGCCACTGTTAGAGCACTAATAATATTGCCAGTGAGCAATGTAGCCTCTTTAATTTTTTTAATTGGTTCAAACTCATCAAATCTATGGAGTAGTGAACTTTCGTCATTAAGCATCTCTAATCTCTCAAAAACTTTCATTAATGAAAGTTTTTGAGTATCAGAGCGTAAAAATAGCGCAGTACCTACATTCCGTTGATGGGATTCAGTGGTATTCGCATCTTCGATTAAATATTTCAACTTGTCACTTTTGATTGCATCCAAACTTGGGTATGTGTATTTAACTTCATAGTTTTGAGAAGCAAGACAAACCGATGTTAATTTAGGAAAAGTAACTCTAATAAGTGCGTTCTCAAAACTATCCCTTTCTTTCAAATCAAAAAGTGATGGAGCTGTCTTAATGGCGAAGTTTAGACTAATGGAATTATGCTCATCTGCTAAATGAGATAATTTATTGACAAAATCAACAACAGTCATCGCTTTTTCGAGCTGATAAGCTACGTGTGAAAAAACTTTTGAATTGAGCGAAATTATCGATTTCAAACCATCTAAATCGATGTTTTGTTTTAATCTATTTGTTATGTCTGCAAAAACATCATTATCCAGATCGTTCTTCAAAAAACCTTGCGTAGCAGAATGTTTAACTGACTCATATAGTTCTTTTGTCAGAATTACTTTTTGCACTTCATGATAGAGTTTAAGAAGTCTGGACAAAGGCAAATCTTTAGGTTCAATTTCGATTCCATCAAACATTTTGGGATCATAGTTATCCAAATGTTTTGCAAGTTGAGTTGTCATTAATTTAGAACCCTTTTCTACCAATAGATTGACATCAATAGAGGTTAGGGGAGTGATCGATGACTCATACTCAACACGTTGATAAAAAGCAGGTTCAAAGAACGCACTTTTATTTTTAACATTTGATATGCCTAAACCAGTTTTTATTTCTTGGCTATCAAGTGTTTTGGCTTTCCAATCGCAAACTTTAACTACGAATGGATTGATACCAAGCTCATTGAGTTTTTGGATTTTTTCACTGTATGCAAATGTAAGATCATCAATAATCTTCTCTTGCATACTTATTGATACGAAATTAAGTCTGTTGAATATTTTCTTAATGAGGCCATCAGTATTTGCTTTATCTTCCCTTTCTGGCACATCTATGATTAGCATATTTGCTAATGCACGATTGTTTTTGAGATATTCATAAGCAACGTCATCACCATATTTATTTAGTAGATCTACATCTGTCACTTGCTTATTAACATTCTCACGATTACTGGTTATGTTTGCACTCAATTCCGAAAGTTTGGCATTGTGCATCATAAGAAACTTACGCTGAATAGGTAATCCTGTATCAAATTGAGAAATGATTGGATGACTTACTTGCCCTTTTCTATCTACTCGACCAATTAATTGCAAAAATTCATCAATGGCTTGTGGAGCTTGAGCAGTCAAAAATTCACGTTGACGTAAATGATCAGAGTTTGCAAGATTCCCACCATTCACAGGAATGGCATGAAGCGATAATCCTGTTGATCCAGATCTAGACAAAATCATTACGTCTAATTTTCCAGATTGAAATTCATTACAAGCCTTAGTTTTTTCAACTGGTGAGTTTTCAGTTCTTTTTTCTACTTTGTAAACTACACCATCGTTGTTACTAATTTTGCGTAAACAAAATTCACGGCCAGAGATTTCTCCAACCTTATAACCTTTTTCTTCTAAAGCAATGGTCATTTGATCTAAAGGGCATAAAGGTATATCAGGAAGCTTTTTAATTTCATCTCTTATAATTTCTTTGAACTCTAAGTACTTTTCATCAATGATGGTTTCAGATCTAACTGAACCATAACGATCTCTTATTTGAATTGTATCCAAACGATCCAACATACTTTCTAAAAGATCAGCAATATTGGGTGGCTTAGCTAGAATCTTCTCAGTGTGATTATACTCAGCGAGCTTTTGTTCGAGATTATTAATATTAAGTACTAAAGGGTTTTTACTGTATTCAGCATGTGAGATTTCTCCAGAAGATAACTGATTAAGTAGTTGAACAAATTCTTGTTTTCCCTTTATCTCATTAATATCATCAATAAGAGAAATTGCTTTGTCATCTTTAACCAAAAGCATTTTGAGCAAGGACTCACCTGTATTTTCAAGACCAATTACAGGTTTACGATTTTCCTTTAGAGCTTCCAAAGCTTGGTCTATAACCAATGGTGTAGTTACTGCTAATATAATTTGTCTACTAATGTTGTGCATTCTAGAAGCAAAGTTCATAGAGTTAACCTGTAATCGGTTCTCTTGCCACCCTGATTCTTTTGAACGTTCGATGTTCGCTTTAATTTCAGCATTAATTTTTGCGACTTTCTCATCAACATCACCTGAAAGGTAAGCCATTCTTGATAAAACTGATGCTAATTGGTCTGACAACTCCCGTGTTGCTGTCTGATAATGACTTGGTGAGTCATACGTTCTAAACTCAAGTTTAGAAAAGTCATGTTCTCTCCGCATGAAAACACCATCTTTAGCAAGTGCCATAGAAATAGCTTCAAGGATCTCATTTGATGGTTGATTTTCAAGAATGCTTTTTAACTGTCCTTGAAATTGTGTAGGGAAAATATCTGAGTAAAAATTATAATTTTTAGATTTTTTCAAACTTGTAGCTGATGAATAGTAAGTTTCACCAGTGTTCGATTTTAATACATTTAAAAAATAGCTGATGTTAGACTCACCACTTGCAGCGACATGAGACTCATCTAACAGTAATCGAGTTGAATGGTCACAGCTACGGAGTAAAAGATTTTCTTTGGTCTGATTTCGTCCAGAAAATTGAGTGTATGTAGTAAAAATTACATCGTATGATTTATCAATTTCAGACAGACTAGCCAATTCACTGGTTTTAATTGGATTATAAAGAATCTCATTATTGTAACTTATTGCACCATCAACATTAAAAATAAAAGGATTTTTAATCAGGCGAGCAGTATCCGTGTCAACAATATCTCTCCAGAGATCACTAAATAATTGTGCATTTCTAGTGAAGAATACAGGTCGTTCATTGTTCAAAAGAGAGTATCTTAATACTCCTGCTAATGTTCTCCCTTTTCCAATTCCAGTTTGATCACCAAGTATATAGGATCTACCGTGTTCAAATGTAAGGATTGCACTTGTAAGAGCATCAATCTGTTCAGCACTATAAGCTTTAGCCAAAGAAGCAACATCATTATATTGAAGTGTATGTAAAATAAACCCATCAAAAGGGTTTCCACTTGCACTCTCAATAGCTTGAGCCAATTCTTCGTTATTTTCTGCTTTCAATAAAATTGTTTTGATCTGTTCATCTTGAGACTCTTTGATTAACAAGGCCTGATCGCTTGGAATCATAGAATTAGAAATTGAAACTTGAGAAACAGGAACATACATTACCTGCAATGATTTAGCCTCAAAAGTTTCTTGCTCATTTTCAATTTCTTTCTCGTCCTTGACGGTAGTGTCTGAGAGGGGAGGAGATGTTTCTGATTCAGGTAAGCTAAGATCTAAACTATGTTGTTTTACTTCAGTTGGAATAACATTAATGTTTTCTTCTTTCGCAGCCGTTTCAGCATAAAGTTCGAACGGATTTTCATCTTCAGCTTGAGCACTAATCTCATCAAAGAAACCCAACTCAGAAGCACTCTCAGCCGAATTTTTATCTGGTATAGAGAGCGAAGTCTCTTTATCAATTGAATCAATTTGCTTTGACTGGTTGATCTGAATAGAAGCATTTCGTTGCAATAAAATATCTTCCGAGACTTTCCATAAATCCATTTCGGTTTTGATAATCTCTAGGTGATCAGGTACATCAAATTTCCTAGATTGTTGGAGTTGTTCTCCAATTACTAGAAGTCTTACATTGACTTTAGTACCTTGTCTTTTATACAAAGAACCATCTAGTTCTAATGCACATTCTACGTTGTAGTTATCATAAAGATAATTTAAGAGAGTTTTGCTTCCCCCTTTAACTAAACCTTTATCATAGACACTATCAGATCCAATGATGTAAACACTGCGTCCATTATCAGATCTTAAATTTAGTGTTTCTAAAAGAATTTTATGATCTAACCTTTGTGTAGGGAATTGAATTGGTTGACCGTCAGCTGAGATCAGCGAAATATGTTCTCGATCAATACTTCCAAAAGGTGGGTTAGCTATAACGTAATCAAACTTCTGGTGACTGTTCAGATTCAATAATGGAATTTTGGTGAAATCACCCTCAAACACTTTAATATTTGATTCAATTGAATTCGCATTAAAAAATGTTTGAAGATTCTTAACTCGATTAGAATCAATTTCAGTTGCAACAACATTCAGAAAAGGGGAGTCAATAAATTGAGTAATGAGAGAACCATTGCCAATGGTAGGTTCTAAAATACTTTTTGGATTAGATCCATTTGTTTCATCAAGTAGTAATTTCTGACATATTGCCGAAATAGTGATTGGAGTAGAAAACTGTTGTAACTGTAGTTCACTTGCACCGATAATTTTTTTGATTGGTTGATTTTTATGTAATTTAACAATCTCAAAATAATCTTTTTCTACCGTTGCCTCAAACTTTGAGGCCAAAACATTAAATGCTGTTTCCAGTTGTTCATAGAAAAATTGTTTCTGTGTAGGGTTAATTTCAAGATCGTAATTTTGATCTTGATTATTGTTGAGAATAAATTTCAAAGCTTGATCAATGTCATGTTCGTGAACAGTCGTATTGCTTTGTAAAATGTATTTAGCGTAACCCAATGCACACTTAGAAATATTCCCACGTTTTAAGATGTGCTCTTGACCTGCTTTAAAAACTTTCCAAAGTTCATTATTTGGAATTTGACCCTCAAAACTGGAATTATTTAAGTCTGAAAACTTCTTTGGATCACTTGTAAAAAACCGAGCGTAAGGAGTAGCGTAAACGTGAAGCCCATCGGCGTTAAGCCCGATTTTAGTGGCGTTACGAATTGCCTCATGGTAACGGTATGTACTTACGTCATTCACTGCTCGGACATAGGAATCATTTAATTGACCAACTGTAGTTTTATAAAACATGAGTTGATGATTGTTCAGACCAAGAAAATTTACAAAAGAATTAATATTTGTATTTAAAAAATAAATATTTAAAACATTAGTCTTGTTAATCTTATGAATTTCAATATTGGATTTCTGGACAGCTGATCGATCTAGTTTATTGAAAAGATCTGCGACTTCAATGCCGAAAAAGTCTTTGCCATTATGATGTCTTTTCGCAGGCCGAGTATAAAAACCCTCGTTATTCAGGTTTACCCAAGTAAAATTATTTGCAGTTTGATTCATAGAGAGATACCACCAAAATTAACGATTAAATCCAAAATCAATAGATTGTGAATTACTAGATTGTTGATTCCTTTTAGATTCTTCTATGAGATGACGAGATTGATCTTGTCCTGTTTTTACATACTGTGGTAAAGCATGTTTGGTGAAATCTTCATTTAAAATAAGTTTTCTAGAAAGACTACCATCATCCAGATCCAATTTTTCAAGCTTATTTGCTAATGCCATTGGATCTGTAGTCGCTGTGAAAGTGACATAAGGCGACAGCGTATCACTATGTCGTTCAATGCCAATCATAGTGTCCAGATAGCCTTTATGTTGAATTGGCTGATTTGTGCCTGCATCCATTTCCGAAATATTGTAAATTTTAAGCGGACTTTGAGATCTACTTGCTTTATTTCTATAGCTGTTTACAGTTTCTTTTCCTAAGAAAATATTTCGACTTGTGTAAGCATCTAAGTATATTTCTCCCTTTTCAATTTTAGTTGAGATAGATCGCAAGTAGTTTTGGAGCTGCGGATCTGATGTCTCAAGCTTGTGTATAAAATTTTGATTTAAGAGTTTATTAACTAGAATTCTGTTTAAATCGTGGTTGAACAATACATTGTTTTGAGGCGCATTATTTGCCGTTATAAGTGGGTTCGACATTAAATTCGTAAGTGTAGTATTTATATTAGCAGGCACTTTAATATTTCGAGAACCTGCCTGAATTTGTTGTAAATAGGTACTCAGAATACCATTGTATATAGCTTGTCCATCATTCTTTGATCTTAGGATATAATTCAAATTTCCTGAACGTTCAGCACTATATTCGTCTTCATGATTAAGAGCACTCATAAACATTTGTTTGATTTTGTCAGTGTCAGAATTACGATCAATGGTGAAATGATTTTCTATGATTTCAACTCTGCCAAATGAAGTGTTTGGAGTAGAGACAAATTGAACATGAGCTGGAGCTATAATCAACTCTGAAGACGGTTTTGTTGAAATTGATTCAAACCAATGCGCTCTAAAAGATCGATAGTTATCAGTGGTGGGAATTTCAAAACTTTGGTCAAAGCTTAACGCAACAGAATTATTTTTACTTCGGTCAGACAATGTTTTTCTAGGATTAGATGATAATTCGTATTGATTTTGAACTATCTGACGAGCTTGGCTTTCTGATTTCAATCGACCAGTCTGAATCATATCCTGCACACGTTCATCAACTGTATTCAATCGAACTTTAATTTTTTCATTAGTGGCAATGTTTGTACCAAAAGCGTACTCATTACCATCAGGTGCATAACCTATACCGTCTAAATGCAAAAAAATTCTATTTGGTACAGGCTTGTTATTTACAGGATTATTAATACTGCGACTCATGGCCTGTAGATGATTTAGATCGAGATCATCTGTTTGTTTATTATTCATCATTTGTTCCCCTGTTGTATGGGTAAAGGTAGTGATAGTAATGTTTCTTGCAAATTAGATTCTATAACAAAAAAAAGGAAAATGAAAAGATTTTAAAAAAAAGATATAGCGAAATTTTAAAAATTTAGTTTTCTAAAGTCAGATCCTTTGACTGCTCACTTACTTATATTTAGATAAATTTAAAGAATAAATTTAAATTTATAGGAGCAAAAAAAAATTGATAAAATTCAGAACCTTAATCTTATGATGTGAGGTATTAAATAATCTTTGTGAGGTTTTAGATAAGAACTGTGAGGTTTTAAATAATCTATTGTAATACAATGCCTTATGATATTTTTTATTTTTTATGTGAGGTTTTAAATAGAAGTTGTGAGGTTTAATATTTATATTGTGAGGTTTTAGATAGAACTATTTTAAATCTATAAGCATTTGTAAAATATGAAATAATTTTATATTGTGAGGTTTTAAATAGAAGTGTGTGAGGTTTTGAATAAGTGCTGTGGATAACTCTTAATGGTAATCTCTTTCAATTCTTTTCCACAGACTTTGATGCTCTATGTATATTTTATATAAATAATTAACTAATAATAATACTTAATAGGTTCAGAAATTTTTCTTTTAGAAACATAATGTTAAATAGTATTGTGAGGTTTTAAATAGAAGTTGTGAGATATTGGATATATCTTGTGAGGTTTTAAATATCCTTTTAAAATACAATATCTTATTTGATTTTCCCTTTTTTATGTGAGGTTTTAAATAGAACTGGTGAGATCTTAGATCCATATTGTGAGGTTTTAAATAGAAAAATGACTTAACGCTAAGTAATTGTATTATAGTTATTTATTATATATTGTGAGGTTTTAAATAGAGTTATGTGAGGTTTTAAATAAAACTTGTGTATAAATGAAATAGTATATATATCTGTTGTAAGTTGTTGGATTTAAAGTTTTTTTATTTAAAAAATGAATAGAAGAATATCGAAAATTGTGTTATATTTGTTGAAGTAGATTATATTCTATTATTAATAACGACTTAGTAATGAAATTATTATTGAGTTTCCTCCAACTTACTTAGGTGAGCTTTAGACATGACAACCATGACGGCAATTTTCCCTCACCATTGGGTGGTTGAGGAAAAAGACTGGAATCAAGTGGAAAAAAAACCTACTCAGCTTTCGCTATTAGATTTTCCTGAAAAAGAGTTGCCTTTTAATTTAAAGGACTCGAAGAACTGGAGTGAGCAAAATCCTAAGTTTCAAGAAAAGGTTATCTTAGAAAGTGGGCGTGATCATTTCATCATAGATTTTCGTATTGATCTTTCTGACCAAGAATTTTTCAATATGATCAACGATTACTTGTACTCTTTGGAAGCAAGAAGCACTGTCTTGGACTCTTTCGATTCTAGACTTGTACATACAGTTAATGCTTCTGAGATTTCAACCAGATTGGGTATTACAATATCTGATTTTGAGTTGAAGATGCAGAAATTAGCTACCTCCTCATTTTCTGTTGAACAATATCGTAAAGTCATTCACTCTAAGACGAGCAAGCGTGAGCTTAAATTTTTGAAGCTGTTTTCAACGAATCTAGTCAGCGAGTATGTAAGTTTCGCTGTCGGTACTGAAGTTTTTTATAGTTTTAATTACACGCAGTACTTTGAGAAGTATTATCAAAAGGGCAGTTTGTATAGCAATATTATGAGCTTACCATTCGGAAAAGCCATCTAAAAGACTTCAATATGAAGTCTTTTTTTATATTGTGAGTAAAAGTCTATTTTTCTCACAATATAATTGTGTTATAAAGATAAAAATGATTTTTTCGGAATGGTAATGGAAACATTATTAGAATCAGGATCAGAGAGCTGTGCTCCTGATATGACAACTGATCTACAGGTATCAGAAGCAGCTGATCACCCTGATGTTTTTGGGTTTAAAACGGCCAGTGAATTTTCTTTACCAGTATCTCTTATTCATGTTACCCATCATTGCACGGTAGCAGAGCACAAGATTTGGTTATGTTTGCTAAGTCATGCTAGTGAAATTATCAAGCAGCAAAAATTGCAATTGAGTGCTGAGACAAATATAAATTTTAGAATACCTGTAGATGTAATTTTGTTCAAAACAGGATCTACAACGATAAGTCTAAAAACTTTATCTGCTTACCTTGAGCGACTGAAAGGCAATAATATCAAGATCGATCTATTGAATAAGCAGGGTTATCGTTCTATTACATCACACTTTAATTTTATCAATGACTTTTCCTTGATTTCTAATGATCAGACTCATTCTACAAATTTATTCTTTTCAGACATGGAGGATGAATCAGAGATTGAGGCCGATGAAGAAGTAGTCCGTACACTTAGAAATAATCTATCTAAAATTGAAGTGGTTTATTCATTACCATCTTTTTTTACTTCAATTATTCAGGATACGATTTCGGTTCAGAAGCTCACGCATCTCTTTTCTTGGACAAATATTTTGTCTTTAACTGCATCAGGAAAAAAAGCAGGAAAGAATGAAAGTTTACTTTATTGTCTACTGGAATCATTGGGTGATAAGACCGAACTTGATTTTGAGACTTTTAAAGCATATCTAGGCTATCTAGATCCTAAGCAAGCGAAACGTCCAGAAGATAGATATTTAATTCGTGATTCTATCAAGCCTGCCATCAGTAATTTTAATGATAATGAGTTAATGTCATATACAATTGAATATGACTTTATTCGTGGACGCTATAAAAAAATTGATAAGATAATACTAGAAAAAAAGTATAAAACTCTCACCAATGAGGTTGAGTCTAAACAATGGCATATCATTCTAAATGAAGATATACCAATTCAGGAAAAAAGAATCTTAATTAAGCAAATTTTGCCAAACTGTGAAGTTTTGAATAATACTGATTCAGATTTAAGGATTGTTATCGAAGCAGTTAAGGACTATATCAAATCTTTAAAGAAAAAAAATAAATTAACGAATTACATAGGCGTATGCCGAAAGGGATTTAATGACCAGTGGGGGTTATCTGGAAAGACGCAACAGACTACAATTGTAGGGGATGAACAAATTGCGAATGCTGCCAGATCTGGAGTAAGTACTGCACTTGGAAAAAATCCTTTGCCGTTACAAAGAGCCATTAATCCTTTAGAGAATATTGCTAAAAAGATTCAGTATATCTTAAGTCTATTAGCAATGAATGGAGGAAAAAAATTCCTTTTGGAAGCGGTTGAACAAGATGGATATGATAATCTTGTTTTAAAATATTCCGAAGCATTTACTAAGTTTAATAATAAACTATTATTTACAGCTGAACATACTGAGCAAGTTTTTAATTTGGTATTTAGTAATGAAGATGTAAAAGTAAATTTTGATAAATTTGATAAAGTAAATTTTAATTATGTCCTGTCTGCTTCTATTGCATTATTCGTCTATTCAACTGTCATTTCACAGGATATAAAATCGTATAGTGATGATAACTTCCGTCAACCAGATTCCATGAGAAAAATTATTGAGGACATAATCAATTACATTGATTCAAATTGCTAATTTCAACTATATTACTTACACATCAAAATAAGGGTAACTTTAATGACCAGTAAATTCGATTTAGAAAATTATTCCGAAGTAGAATTAGGTGAGCTGATCAAAGAGGCTGAAAAATTAAAAGCTTCAAAAGCAGTTCAAACAAAAATTAATGCTTATGACCAACTTTTAGAAATTGCTAAAGGTGTTGGATTGTCACTGGATGAGTTGATCCAGTTTGGCCAAGAAAATTCTAAGAAAGAACCTAAGAAAGTTGTCGAACCAAAATATCGTAATAAAACTAATCCAGATGAGACGTGGACAGGACGAGGAAAACAGCCGAAATGGTTAGTAAATGAACTCGCTAATGGAAAAAACCTTTCTGATTTTCTGATTTAAATTTCACTCGCTTGATTGATTCTCAACTTCATTCAAGCGAGACAAAATAGCCTAAGCAAATCTATTCGCCATTTTTGAAGTTTTGTTTCTCTGATTTCCTTTTTCTGTTGTCTGAATTTTTATATTCTTTATCTTTGGCTATATTTCTGCCTGCTTATTTCCGATTATGGTATTAGTCCGTTAATGGTATGATCCATAGGCGGTAGAAATCCCGACAATGGAATTTATGGTAGGGATTCACTGGAGGTATCCAATGAGTTGAGTCTTTATTGAGATCTTTAAAATTTGCTTAGGCTATTTTGATTTGTCGATATATGTTTTCTTTTACTATTACAAAAATTTTATCAGATAAATTATTAGCTTACATTAATATTTTGTAGCAGGCTTAACTCGATATAGTATAATTAGGGTGTTGTAGGGCTGTTGAAAGTGTGGACGTGCTCCAGATAAAGCTTCAGTGATTTATATATGAATATGTTTAAAAGGGTATAGGCGTGGACTACATTTCAATGCTGTCGTCAGACAAAACAGTCGTTAACTAGGGTTAATGCAAAATCAATAAGTTAGTCGTGGTAAATTTGCATAAAGTGACAAAATAGTTGTTTATCAAAGAAGTGTTCCAGTTAATGACTATGACAAAATAATCATTAACTCAACATGCTCTATACTTTTAATATCAGCTACTTACATTATCTGAAAACAACTTTTATGTCATAAGCATAGAATCAGGTAACAACTATTTTGTTTAGTAAATGATTATTTTGTCCGACCACAAATGCTGTATATGGATTGGTTCATTATCTTATTATTGGCGTATATGGCAGCAGGCCTAGCGACTTATATGGTGATTGGCTTTGTTCCAGTAGGTAGGCGTAAACGTTTCTTTTTCACGGCTAATGCGCCTGTATTGATCGCTATAGCAGCCTTTTATTTTTTAGTGCCTGTGCCAAGCATTATTCAGAATAATTATATTAAATCAGTGTATAACCTGAAACTGAATACTGAAAATCCGTTCCTGTTCAATACGAGTGTCGCATTAGATAGACTATGTACTGGCCATAGTCTAAAAGGGTATCAATATTTCATGTTTCAAAAGGCATATCGTGAAGATATGGATCTAACCTTTAAAAAATCTAAATCAGGGATCACATTCTCCAATATGGATCATATCGTTGGCCAAAATCAGGATAAAATCTGTGATATGAAAATTTGAATTTCCTACCTTTTAATTTAATTTTGAATAAATAGATACATGCTATTTGATGTATATTTCCCATCCGCTATTTCCCTCATGAGGATAATGTCGGCAGATAAATATTTCATTTTCAACACAGCTTTTCATGGTGTAGTAACTAAATAAATGGTGTTCACCAACTTGACCATTTGACCATTTATAACGGCAGCCATCATCAATACCTCTAACTGTTCTTAAGGGCACTTCAGCTTCAGGTGTTACGATTTCTGGAAATTGTGATTTTATTTTTTCAAGCAACTTTTCACTCAATTTCATAATCATTACTCTGTCTGTTGATATTTATGAAGCAGTATGATTGATACCAAAAATTATTATGCACAATAGAATAGCTAGTACCAAATACAGTTTGATACCCGTGTTCATAATTCGTTGTTGTGGTGAGATCTCAGAAACAACATCCTCCATGATATTTTCATAGAAAAATTTTGAGAAAACACTAAATGATAGAATGCAAAAAAAACAGACCATAAAGGAAATGCTTAATAATAAAATGTCTGAATTGGGTTTACTGGCCGTGATGACGTGGACAATTAAAACAGGCACAACAATTAGTGGTAGATAAAACGTTTTTTTTAAATTATTAAGCATTTTAAGGTCTCCTGTACTCTTTAAAATTTGCTTATTTTTTTCTACTGCGAGTTGCACGATACTCAGCTACATAGCAAGGCTTGCATAAAGAAGACCATTGCTGTTTTCCGTCCCTAAACCCGTTTTTATAGAAAAATTCATTATCAAAAGGGAAATAGGAAAGACACTTTGTGCATCTCTTTTCTATACCAAGTTCCGTATTACGATATATCGGTAAAGCTATTGTTTCTGGAACTGGAGTCATCAATTTTTCTGGCGTGATCTGGAAATGATTAATCAAACAAATAGTTGATGATCCCGAAGTATTCCTTTTCAAGTTCATTCAAATTACTTTTTTTCCCTGCACAGATCCGTTTCCCGACTGAAGACAGAAAGGCTGTACCCTGAATATGTTCCAGATAATAATCAGCCGTCCCATCACTATAGGAAAGGCCTAATTTCTCAGCCACACGTACACCATTTTTCTCTTGGTTTTTCCATGCCAACAATAAGGACATGGCAACCTGATGAGATCCACTAGGTACGAAAAAAACACCATAGCTGCGGTCGTAGACAAAAGGCTTGCTAAGATCGGCTTGATCGATGGATGAGGGGAGAGACATTTTGGCATTACACATTGCATTCCACATCTGGTCAGTTATCCAGTCAGGTCGTGTTATGGCCATAAATTTACTCGCTTTGTAGATGGTGTATTTGCATTGCCAATTTTACTTCACTTCTACAATTCATGTGCAGAATAATATCTAAAGCCTCATTGTCGTCAGACAAAACAGTCGTTAACTAGGGTTAATGCAAAATCAATAAGTTAGTCGTGGTAAATTTGCATAAAGTGACAAAATAGTTGTTTATCAAAGAAGTGTTCCAGTTAATGACTATGACAAAATAATCATTAACTCAACATGCTCTATACTTTTAATATCAGCTACTTACATTATCTGAAAACAACTTTTATGTCATAAGCATAGAATCAGGTAACAACTATTTTGTTTAGTAAATGATTATTTTGTCCGACCACACTCATCTACAGTGGTTCGCATTGCATCATCGATATTGATCGTATAATAGAATGCTTTTCCTTTGGCTGCTATGCTGCTTATGAATGCCTTGTCAAATTCATTCCAAATTATACATGGGGCACTAATAGGCTTTGAATTAAGCGATACCAATGCTTTACACAGCTCACCAATGTTGATGAGATCCTTTGGATCTGGATCATCGATTGTGACTTCTTCATCAGCATTAATTATATGTCTCCAAGCTTTGGTTTGGATACGTTCCAAGCGACATAGGAAACGACCTAGTTTTAAGTCAAAGTCGGTGGCTCTATTAGCTAAGGGGTTTTTAAGAAGACTGTTAGCTTCAATATGGCCACCCATACGTTCAATGATATTCATTGTGCTTTTTCCTTTTGGTAGAAGTTTTTAATGCAATTTAAAATTGCTGTCTATAATTCTGAACTCTTGAGATTTTTCGTAACCAAGCAATCTTTCGACCGCACTGATCCACAAACTAATCCTAATTTTTTGAACCTCGTAAGAACCAAGTGGATCAAATTCAGGAACGACATAAGCTCTGCGCTTAACTGCCCTTTTAACAGCATTCAATACCAGATCTGCAACCTCCTCATTGTCACATTCGAGAATTGAAGTGTAGTCTGGATGGTCTTTCTTGGTTTTGATCAAAACACCATGCCAATTGACTGCAATACGAAACTTATAAATATGAGAAATATCTACCGTATACCCTAAATAAATTCGGCGTTTTTGAATTTCTTCAGTAGCAATATCAAGTTCTAGCTGATCGTTCAATTTCATAGAGCAGTTCTCATTGCGTCTTATGTTCATTGTACATATTAATTATTATATGTACAATGAACATATAATAATTAATTGTTAAAAATGTTTCAAAGAACATACAAACCAATTAAACTTAAGATGTACAAAGAACATATAATAAGTTTAGAAATATTTTTTTGAGTAGATAGCACTTTTTACAGACTGAGTGTTTCATTTGAGAATGAATCTCTTTATGCTGTGTCATTTATTCCAATATGATAAATCTAATATTACTGATGGCTGCGCCACAGAGAGAGGGAAGATCGAATGATATACCTTAAGAACAAACTTGTTCTCACTTTATCTTGCATGTTTATATCAGGCTGCATGACAACAACAAATTTTCAGTTATCTGGCATACAGCGTAAGCAGTTTATGCTGATTCCCTCCAGTGAGTACTTCACACAGGCGAACCAGAATTATCAAAATTTGATGAATGGTTATAAAAG
The DNA here is from genome assembly GCF_024296945.1 of Acinetobacter sp. Z1. Classification (NCBI taxonomy): domain Bacteria; kingdom Pseudomonadati; phylum Pseudomonadota; class Gammaproteobacteria; order Moraxellales; family Moraxellaceae; genus Acinetobacter; species Acinetobacter sp. Z1. The sequence goes on from NZ_CP101117.1 coordinate 26,444, forward strand.
TAAGGGTGTACTGGATAGAAAACCAGATATGACCAAAAGAGTGCTCACTATCGCACAGCGCATTACTGCGCAAGTAGAAACTATTAAACCTGCAACTAAAGACTGGACGTGGGAAATGCACGTAATTAACACCTCAACGGTGAATGCGTTCTGCACAGGGCAAGGCAAAATGGCGGTTTTTGAGGGCATGATTACTACGCTTAACCTTACCGATGATGAACTTGCTGCAATTATTGGTCATGAAATTGCACACGCCTTGCTTGAGCATGGCCGTGAACGTGCTTCAACAGATCTGGTGACGAATCTGGCTCTTGGTCAAATTGGCGGTGATGCGCAAACCATTACTTATTATGTATCGAAATTAGGCCTGTCATTACCTTTTAGTCGGCATCAGGAAAGTGAAGCAGATCTTTTGGGCTTACAAATAGCAGCTAAAGCAGGTTATAACCCAAACGCAGCGATTAGCTTGTGGGCTAAAATGGGGGAATTGCAAAAAGGATCTAATAACAAACTTTCAGGGCTTTTAAGCACACACCCCATCCCTGCTGAACGCATGAAAGCACTAGCATTGGCTGCACCAAAATTCATGCCTTTTTATCTTGAACATAAATACAAGTAGAAAATTCAGCAACTCACAAATCAAGTGGGTTGCTATAAAAAAACAATAAAGACAGATATAAAACTTTGAAAATCTCTCAAATAGTTTTATTATGTACAAAGAACATAATAGAATGACTGCTATGACACTAATCAATTTTAAGCTGCACCCTAGTTTCATTCATAGTGCGATCAAAGATCAAGCGAGTGGTATTGATAAAGCGATTGCAGAACTCGTTATGAACTCTCTTGATGCAGGTGCTACGAGAGTAGATATTCACGTCAATGAAATTGATGAAAAATATCATTTCACAATTAAAGACAACGGTAAAGGTTTTACCCAAGAAACAATTGAAAATTACTTTGCTTGGTTCGGTGCTCCGCATGATGAGGGTGATGCAATTTTTGGAAAGTTTCGTCTTGGCAGAGGTCAAATCTTTAACTATGCTTCAACAGAATGGTTTAGTAACCAATTTGCCTTAAAAGTAGATATTGAAGAAGCTCTAAACCAGAAAAGCGATACTTTGGGTTTTGATTTTGATGAAGTCAAAGCTTCTAAAATTAAAGGCTGTGAGATTAAAGGCATTATTTATGATAAGTATGGTAGAGATAACTTCTCAATTGAATCCTTTAAAGTTGATTTAAAGGATATTATTGAATACATCGATTTGCCTGTCTATTTTAATGGTGAACTTTTAAATACCCCCAAAAGAAAAATACATGCTACTTTAAAAAAAGGCGATATACTTTTTGAAGATGACCTTGCATATTATATTTTAAAAAGATCTGCCGATAGTTTTGAAATATATAATCTTGGCGTTCGAGTTCCTTATACTTGGTATGAAGAAAGCCTATTAAAAGGTATCATTATCAGCAAAAAGCCATTTATGCTTACTGCTTCAAGAAATGAGGTTATAGTAGATCGCTGCCCAATATACAAACAAATTATTTCAAATATCACAAACTTACATGAAGAAAAATATTTGAATAAATTTTTGTATAAAGAAACCAAAAAAAATGAAAAAAAGAAGAAAATTATAGATGAGAGTGCTGCTATTCATATTATTGAAAATATCATCAAAAATAAAACGGTTTATGACGCAAAAATTATTCTTGAAGCTTTCAGATCTCCACTATTTGAAGATTACAAGAACCGAACTTTGTCTGCTGTTGACTTAGTAAGTACTAAAGCCATTATGCTTTTTAATGAAGACTATGATTATACAAAAGTTGAAAAAATTGAGAGCAAATTCGATGCTTTAATTGTAGATGAGAATAGTACATTAAGATCATTTTTGAATAATTTCTATTATTCCAATAGAACTGCATGGCAACAGGATTTTAATGCACAGGCAACATTTTTGTCACCTTTAGAACAGTTCTTGTTCATTATTAAAACCATGCTCAATCGCTTTAGCAATAAATTCTATGACGTACCTGAAGACATACATTACAACACGGCTATTCAATCACTGGTTGAAGATCGAAAGATCTTTGCTGATAACGAGCTAACCTCTGACGGAAAACAATACTTAAATTTCCTGAACCATATCAATGATCGCCTGTTTGAACTACATGGCCGTGTTTTCAATCAAGATAAGCGTGTAATTCATCTTGGTGAAGCTCCTGATGCAGAAGCTTGGACTAACCACAGTGGTTACATTGTTTTCAGTACCAATACTCAAAAATATTTTAAAGAAAAACAGTATTTAAGAATTTTATTGATCCTGATCCACGAATATTGTCACAAGGACTCATCAGAAAAAGCCCATGACATTGAATTTTATCAAGAGTTTCACGATTTCATAATTGGAAAGGATCTGAATTCTGTTTTAGAAGACTATATTTCCGCATCACTGGCCATAACGAATAAGGAACAGATCTGCCTAGAACTTCCAAAACAAGAAGATGCTAAAAAGGAAGATTTAATTGTCCAAAGACTAACAGGCCTCATCAATTCACCTACCCATAAGAATACATTAATGCTTGATGCACTTATAAAAGACATGAATCTTAACTTCTATGCAGCGGATAATAAGACCCTTTTTGGTGTCAAATACAATACATTTAGAGGATGGGTAACAGATCCAAGTAGTTCCCGACATCGTAACCCTAGAACAGCTGTATGGAATAATTTTATATATAGTTTGATTGCTCATCGATTAGGATTCAAAGATACTAATGCGTTCCTAAAATTGAGTATGGAGCTTCCAAATGAGTATGGTCTGTCAGAGGGAAATTAATCAATGCTTAATTTTATCTATGATGCTTACCAGTACCGTAAGTTTTATTCAAGAAACAACTTACAGCGTAATCGAACTAGCTTTTTAAAGCTGACACATATTCTTAAAAATGAAAAGTTTATTGATTATTTCGAGCTGCTTAACCTACATTTGTTAAGAGATTTAGATTCTAAGGAATATCAAAATAATAAACTTGTCACTCATAATCGAAGTATGGAATCTAATCGTTCTAAGCTATTTTCCACACTAAATAGTCTAATCGATAGACATGACAGTGATTACACATTAAATCTAGCAGATGTTAAATTTATTAAAGCTTCCCGTGATGCAGTCTTCTATAATTTATTTGATAATATTTATGACTGGTGGGAATATACTTTAACAAAAGGCAACCGCTGCTTAAGTCCAGAGGAATTAAAAGAGATACTAGATTTTAAAATTGAAAAGATTGATAAGATTATTCATAGTGAAGATTTTAAAAGCAACCATTGCAATTTCACCAAATTTTCTTGGCATAAAGGTATTGCTGCTGAAAATGGAGGTGGTTCACATCGATTAGCTTATGTAATTAAACTTTGTCAGTTTTTTAATATTAGTGCTCCTTACAAAACAAATTTAATAACCTATTCTTTAAATAGAGATACTTTGGAAAGCTTGTTTTCAGAGTTCTCAATTTATATTTGTTTTGACTTTCTTGTTAATAGTTTACATACATTGCTAAGAAAGGGAAATAATGATGATATTGAATATTACAGTTTTACATATTCACCATCATTCAAGAACAATGGAAAGCCAGATATAGTTTTTTTTATCATTAAGAATAACTATCAGTCAAAAGTATTTCGATACTTTTTGAACAAACACCTTAATTCTCAAGATGAGTTAAGGGGAATCCTGCATGACTTGATCCTGTAAGATAATGTCGTCAGACAAAACAGTCGTTAACTAGGGTTAATGCAAAATCAATAAGTTAGTCGTGGTAAATTTGCATAAAGTGACAAAATAGTTGTTTATCAAAGAAGTGTTCCAGTTAATGACTATGACAAAATAATCATTAACTCAACATGCTCTATACTTTTAATATCAGCTACTTACATTATCTGAAAACAACTTTTATGTCATAAGCATAGAATCAGGTAACAACTATTTTGTTTAGTAAATGATTATTTTGTCCGACCACAACTTGGTACTTGTTATCTACCAAATAGAAATTGGTCTATGAGTAGGGGTAATGTCACTCGCAATCCTTTTTGTTGGGATGAGTTATTACGTGTTAACTAATGTCAAATCAAACTGTTTCACTACTGAGTTCCAATCTGGTTTAAAGCTATAAGGCATTAAAATGGAACTTAGAAAACCATAAAAAATATGGTGCGTATCTTCATGAGTAATACTATTTTCTAATAATATGCTCTGAACAAAGTTATACTTCCAATCATTATAGCAAAGAACAATTTTATGTATGTTATGTAAATGGTTTAACTCTGACAAAGCTTTATTAATAATACATGATCTATTATCTAAATCTAATGCACGATCAATAAACCACGAATATAAAGCTTGCAATTTTTCGATTGGAGAAGTGATATGAGGTTGACTACAAGTAGCATTGATAGATGAAATTTGATTCTCAATTTCAAATTCTAGACAAGCTTCAATAAGTTGCTCTTTTGACTTAAAGTGACGATAGAAAGTCATCTTTGCCACAGAAGATTCTTCAATAATTCTATCAATACCTGCACGGCCAAAACACTGTTCACTAAACAGTCTATGAGCAGTCTGCAATATTATATTTTTCTTGGATGATGCACGATCAATGGTATAACTGACTGACATATTCATTTAACTAGCCTCAACTGGCGAACCTAAGTTAGCCAATAAAAATACAGTAATTGTATCAGCATTTTTGTCTACATCAAACTGATTTAGGATTTTTCTTAAATCTTGAATTTTTACTTCACTTAAATTAATACTTCCAATTCCAGAAGCAATTAATGAGAAGTTAAATAGAAGTAAAATTGTCCAGTGTAATTTTTTATCAGAAAAATTATTTACATACAAAATAACGAAAAGGAAAATTGAGAACTTGAAAGGATTTTTAATATTTTCAATGTCTTCAATAGACTCAAAATTCAATAATGGAAAATGTTTTTTTATGATAGATATATATTCATTTCTCTTTAAACCAGAATGGTTCATGGCATTAATTAGAAAATGATTAGATTCAATAATTTTTAAAACATGATCCTGATCTTCTAGAGTACAATTAGAAATAGTAATATTATCAATTAAACTTGAAATATCAGAATGTAAACGAATTGGATTGTCGGAAAATATAACCTGAGATTGAATATGTCTTACAAACTCTTTTTGATATTTTAACAACAAATCTTCAATAGATTTAAAATCATACTCATCAGGTAGCAAATATTCATTGAGTTCAAATTTATTTTGAAAGTTATCATTAACTGACATAATTATTCCTTACAAGTTCATTTAGAATCTTGAAAAAAATAAGACCTCGTAAGGTCTTATTTATAGTTCTAGAAAGATCGGGTAATTGAGTTATCAATCTTAAGATCTTTGTCTTGCTGAACCTTTTTGATATTTTCACGATCTGGATGGCATTCTAACAAGAAATCCATCATTTTGTCAGCATTACGAGTTTTATAGAATTCAGTCATGTTCTGTCTAAAATCAATAGCTTTTTCAGGAGGGATCTTAATTGCGTCCAAACCTGCACTAAGCAATACACCATTCATCATCAAATGAGCTGTGCGCTTTTCACCCTCAAATGTGAATTGGTTCAATGAACCGAAAAGAAAAGTAGCCATTCCTTTTTCTAATGGATTCTTTATTGAATTTAAAACTGCAATACCATCACTAAATTGCTTATTTAACTGGATAGCATCTTCTTCTGTCTTTAAAGGCTTATGAGAATAATTATGTCTAATTGCAACGTGAGGCGTAAATGTTGTCTCTTTGCCTTCGCCCCGTAATACGCCTGTTTCAATGGATTCATCCTTAGAAACTAATTGATTAATTTCTAAATAATTTGATTTATCCAATCTAAATGTATTGTTGATTACAGATTCAGATACGAAGTTCGCTCCACTGATAAGATTCACAACTTGCTTTTGGTCACTTACACTGTGCCCCCCAACAGATTGGCCTTTTATCAGCTGCTTAATCTCATCCAGTGAATAGGGATTACCTGCCACAGCAGCAGATCCGTGAACATGCTCTGCTAGAGTCATGTTAAAATTCTGAATTACTTGTGCTCGATGGTAGGTAGGTATTTCTTTCGGCATTAAATCAGGATTCCATTCAAATCCTAACTTTTCTTTAATGAAGCTCATATTGTCACCTTTAGTTATCAGATTCTCTATCAAAGATGAATCTTGGTTAACATTGTAATAAGCTTTTAATTGTTTTTCATAGCCTGTAGCAACCCATTTTGGTAAATCACGGTATACATCATGGATAACACCGTTTTTCAATTCCATTACAAGGCTATGTGGTTCATTCCTGACACTGTTATCAAAAACAAAAGTTTGATCCGCATACATGGATGCTTCAGCTATAAGAGGGATAACACGTTCATATCGTTGCCTAACTTTGTCCTCATCCACACCATGTCCACCCTCCAAAACACGATCCTGAATACGCTCTAAAGCGAGTTCAGGAGAGTCTAAATGTATATGGTACAAGGTTACAAAATAGCCCTTATCTTTGGCTTCTTTGATGAGATCCAATTTGGATGGATGAGAGAAAACGGTCTCTGCTATAAATGATTTTTTGTTATCTATATATCTTTGACGCTCTTGTTCAGCCCACTTCGCAGCCTCATAAGCGTGGCTAGGATCTTTGGTAAATTCACCAAAATGTTCCTTTTGCCAAACGTCCGCATTGATAAAGGCAATGTCAAAATTAAACTTTTCAAAGCGAGGTAAAATTTGTTCTTGTATTAATGTAGATTTACCTGAACCATTTCCACCTGCGACTATAACTGCAAATTGTGGTTCAGGATTTTTATCACGTTCTGTCATAGCTTGCTGTGGACTCGCTTGTTTTTTCTTGATTTTTTAATTTTTGTAGTTTCTCAGCTTTGGCTTTTAAAGCAGCACGTAATTGATCATTTACAGGGTGTTGAGGATTACGAGCAGCTGCACGTTGGTCATCAAAAAGACCCTCAAGGATTTCCTTGCCAGAATGATGTTTTGCATCTTTTTCAGTCATAATATTCATATCATTGCACCTCTATGTGAAGATACTTTTCATTTGATTAAATTATAACATATCTAGAATTTTCGGACTTTATTTTTGCAAATTTATACATATTTTTTTATTAAGAATTAACTTAAAATAAGAACTGAGCAAACTGGCAATCAGGGTAAAAATGTATATCGAAAAATGGAGAAATAAATTAATCACAGAAAACAAATCACCTTTAACAATAAAAGGGTATGAGGAAGCATTGGTGCATTTTCTTGATTATATAAAGACTGATATTTTCATTATTGATAAATCTGACATATACCAGTTTATTGCACATAGACAGCAATGCGGAATTTCAATAGATACCATAAAAAAGGAAATAGCAGGCATAAAAAACTATTTCAAATATTTATTTAATGAAGAAATTATAAATTCAAACCCAACCATTGATATTAAAATCAAAGGCGAGAATAAAAAACTACCAAATTATCATTCCGTCAATGTTATGAATGATGTTCTTGATAATCCTGCAAAACCAGATCCTAAATATAAGACAAACCAGATTAGAGATATAGCCTTAGTTGAGATTGCCTATAGTTCAGGATTACGACTTGAGGAGTTACACAGTTTAGAGTTAAGCAAAATTAACACGGATGAAAAATTATTAAGAATTACTGGAAAAGGTAATAAAGAACGTATCGTACCGATTGGCTCGAAAGCAATACAAGCCTTAGAATTATGGATAATTGAACGTAATCATATAATGCAAAAGAATTTAAGCCAGAGTCATGATTATGTCTTTACAACTACTACAGGTAAGCAACTTTCTCGAACCCAAATCAATGAACGTGTAAAGAAGTTATTTAGGGATAAAGGCATAACTCAGAAATCAAATCCTCATACTTTAAGACATACATTTGCCACTCATTTACTGTCATCTAAAGTAGGTATTCGAGATATTCAGGAAATGCTTGGCCATGCGGATCTCAATACTACGCAGATATACACTTATGTCGATGAAACAACCATGAAAGAGGAATACAACAATAGTCATCCAAGAGCAAAAAACCGCACTTCATAAACCGTAAAGTAGGCTAATTATGTTAAATAAAAATATTCAAGCATTTGTTTTTTATGGATTTTATAATTTAACTTATTACTACTTTTAAAGTAAATATATAACTCTGCCAATTTTCATAGTACTGTTTTTATAACATTTCTATTTCACCAATATTTTTAATTTTATTAAAATATGGTAAAAGGTCTGAATGATCTAATCTTTTTTTTATCAATAAGTATTTAATCATTTCATTCAACACATCTCTATTCATATTAAAAAATTCATTCAAAATAGAAATATGTTTAGTCTTTAAATTTGATAGAAGTTCTTGATTGTGCCCGTGTTCAAATCTATTGTCAGGATTTTGATAAAATATCACATCTTCTTCATGGGTAAGATAAGCTTTTGCATAATGAAGCCACTTATCTAAATCAGAAGATCCGCCAAACATTTTTGGTTCATTGAAATAAAATCTTTCTGCTTGAGTTCCTGCTAATACCATAAGCATTAATATTTGAATTTCCTTTGCACTCAAACTTATTTCCCCTTTTTTTTCATACCTATAATGAACGTAACCATTATTGGATGTACCAATATGACGATCATTAATTTGCACATATAGTCGTTCAAGAGGTGTTCCAACAGCAAAAAAAAGCATTACATGACCAATTTCATGCACAGCTGAAATTTCAAGATCTGTTGAATTAGTAGGTTCAAATGCTCTTGCATGAAAAATTGCACTGTTAATATGGTCTACATTCTGATTACCACTAGAATTCTTTGAGATAGTTAGTATAGACAGGCAACATAATATGAAAGTCAAGGGTAACAAAACAATTGAAATGGTATTAATAATATCAATTTTTGATTGATCTGATATATAGGCAAACTTTGGTAATGTTAAAATATAATATGTACTAAATAGAAATATTGTAAAATATATAAATGGATTTATAAGAGAACGTAAACAAGTTATACCGTTTATAAAATTAAATATACTTTTCATCATTATTCCTGTTACTAAAAGAAAGATGGTGTATTTGAGTCATCATCAAGGTTTTGCTCATTATCTTTTTCTTTTTTAAGAACAAATGAACTCCTATTTTTAATGCCTTGTGCAAAGGCTGAAATCGCTAAATTTTGGTCTGGCTTCAATAATGGTTCTATAATATTTGAAAACACATTCTTTAATAATGTAAAGTCCTGAGTATTCGGCTTAGGATCTACTGGATGCTCAACATAAACCTTTTGATCAGACAATGAACGCTTACATGCATAATTCCATTCGTTTGACTTTACTTTATCGTAATGAATTTCATAACCTGCATCATTCGCAAGTTGTCTCATCAATACTTTTGTTGCACGGCCATTACCCTCTTGAAATGGATGTATCTCATTCAACTCAGCAAAATAGATCGTAAAATTTTCAATAAATTGATCTTTATTAAGTCCTTTGAGTCGATTTAGATTATTAATTTTTTCACTAAACTTTGCCAAATTTTCATCTATTTTCTCTGATTCCAGAAAGTGACCTATTTCAAAATCAGCATTCTCAGGATTCACACACAATTTAGAGATATTAAAGTCTCTAAACTTGCCTGCATAATCATATAAGCGTCTAAATAACCCCTCATGAATTTTTGAAAGATGATCCTTATCATAATTACCTAAAATCGGTTCATTATCCAATTTCGCAGTACGTGCTTTTGTGATTGAATACTCTAACTCTTTGTTAAACTCTTTTTGTGCTCTTGTACTAACTGGTTCATTTAATATCTCCCTAGCTTCTTCATAGAACTCATTATTTACATCTTCATTAGAGTTTTCAGTCATATTATTTATCCTCTTGATTATTCCGCTCCCATTCTGCCATCAGGCGATCATCTTCTTCTTCAAAAGTACTTTGGCCAGTTGCAATTCTCTCAATAATTTCATTGACCCTTTTTTCTGATGCTTTTATTACTTCATCTGAGAATTCGTGTTCAACTATGCCATTTGTGTTTTTAAACGCTTCTCTAATTCGATTTGCCATGATATTTACCTCATTATTAATTCATCTGAATTTGTTTAAATCTTTCATTAATGAAAGATTAATTTAATAGTGTATCTAACTTTTAAAATAATCAAAAGATTGAAATTTCTGTTTGTAACTGTAGTTAAATGCCTTATAGTCCTCAGAATTTTTTTCAATATTGTTAATGAGTCTTTCGTAAGTATCGCTTTTCTGAAGTGATGTGAATAAACTAATCGATCCTTTCCAATAGCTTGAATCTTTGTCTTCTTTAGTGGCAATTGAACTATGAATTGTTTCGTACCAATGGCTAGCATGTTGCTGCCCCCAAATTCCAAGATCATCAGGAATGCACTCTCCAGTTACTATTTTTTCCAAATCTTCTTCATGCACATTATAAGAAATGGTTAACACCGCATTAAAATATTCATCCAATAATTTACAGAATGCAGCCAAGTGAGTTAGATCACCAAATCCACCAGAACCAACACTATCTTCATCTTTTAGCCTTAGATTATGAAAATAATGGGTTACATAACGTTTATTTCCATAGTCAACTGAAGCAACAACCCTACCTGTGTTGTCTCGTATTAATCTAATTGTCTCAATCTTTATGTCTCTATATTCAGCAATAAATTTCAACTGTGATTCAATATTTCTGTTAAAGCTTTTTTTATAAACAATATGAGGCGTAAACGAGAGATTATTTGAATTATTGCCATGTTTAAGCCAATTTTCATTAATGAAATAATATTTGCAAAAACTCTCTATTTCCTCGAATGATGGATGAACTTTGCCGTCCAACCATGCGGAAACCTGAACAGGATCGTTATGCCCTAAACTTTCTGCAACTTTTGTAGATTGCAACCCAAGCTTATCAAACACAAAATGTAGTCTGGTTAAAAATGCAAGATGATCTGCTGATAGACCTTTAACGAAATCACTCGAAGCTCGATAGTAATTTGCACCAATGCTTATCAGACTAACGATGTGCTTAGATCTGTATCGACTACCTCCTATTTCTTCAGCCTGACTTGTAACCTCTGCTAGTAAATTTTGAGGTAAGCGTACTGGAATAGGATCAGACAATTCCTCAACTTGATTTTGCTTAGTAAGATTCTTAAAAAATTTAATGACCATCTTTTAGCCTCTATGTGTCCTTGTTTTCACTATAGTAGTGTGAAAAAACAAGGAACACAAACGAGTTTTTATACAATGTATAAATTAATTGTTTATACATTGTATATCTTAACCCTCATTCTTTGATGATGCCCAAATTATCAGGACTTGAAGTGCAGCAAATACCACGTAATAGCGCAAAAAATTTCCTGCTACATTGCCGTAAAAAAAATTATCAAGATAAAAGCTGCTGAAAAATAAAAGAACAAAACCCAATAAAGAATAGATTTTGATATGTGTAATTTTGTCTGCGACATAAGCAATTAATTGCAGCGATATGACGAGGAACAGCTGTAGAATAAGACATAGCTTAAGCTTTAGTAAAACACCATTATAAGCTTCGTTTGCAAACAAATAGATCAGGCCTATAACAACAATAGCAATTACAGCAACCACTACTTTATAAGCTTTATCAGTAAGCAAAGGGTTCTGAATTCTTAATGTATTTACGTTCATTTTTAATGATCTCGATTAGCTTTAAACTTTTTTAGAAAAGTCTGGTTTATTTCTTGCACCCCAATACTTAGATCCACACTCACAGATCCACATTTCCCATTTTTTTCCATCTGTTGAACGTTTACCTGTTTTTTGGCTCAGTGTTTTATTACATTCAGGACAAGTGTGATCTTTTGATTTTGAAGAAACTGTTACCACATTGGTTTTAGGTGTATCGACTGATCCTATAGACTGTGAACCAAGTTGTTCTTTTCTCTTTGCATATTGAGCAAAGTCAGGTTCACCATTTTCAAGCATTGGATATGAAGCACGACATTTATTGCGCTTGTTAAAGAAACCTGAACAGCCAAAAAATTTACCTTTAGCTCCATTCATAATGACCAATGATTTACTACACTCGACACAGTTGAATGGCGTAACATTATCTTCTTTGTCGATAGCCTTACCGTTCTCATTCTTCATGTTATGTCCACAAGCCAAGTTAGAGCACTTAAAGTATGTTTTCTGACTAGCTCCAGTGAGCAGAACTAAAGCTGACTGACATTTACTACAGTATTGAGTATTAGGATCTTGTTCTAACAACTTAGAGGCATTCTGAGCTTGAGCTAAAATGGTCTGATGAGCTTCTTTAAGTAGTCTTTGACTGATGTTCTCGCCATGTGCAATTAAATCCAGTTGCCCCTCCAATCCCGCAGTATAGGTGAGATTGCAAAAGTCAAACTTATCTGCGACTTTTGCACTTAACCGCATGGCTAGATCTGTTGCATGTAGTTTATTTTTATTATCGGTTACTACATACCCATGCTCGATAATTTTTGAAACGATCACAGCATAAGTAGATGGTCTACCTATATCAGAATCTTCCATAAATTTAATTAGACTCGCTTCAGTATGTCTTCTTGGTGGTTGAGTAGATTTATTATTAACTTGTCCAGATGTCGCCCTAACATCAGCTCCTACTGCTAATAACGGAACAGGATTGTTTAGTTCCTGCTCATCTTCTTTAATATCGTCCTGTTCATTTTCAGAGAAACTTGTTTTTGCTGTAAGACGCAGCCAACCTTGATCTATCAATTTACGGCCTGTTGCTTTAATAAATACATCCCTATTTTCAATTTTTTGATCTGCTATGAGCCGTACCGATCTTGAAGTATAGGTTGCTTCTTCCATTTGACTTGCCACTGCACGTAACCAAATCATTTGATACACTTGCTGTAAAACAGGATCTTCTGAAATTTTGGATATATTTATATCGGTCGGACGTATAGCCTCATGCCCCTCTTGGGCATTTTTTTTAGCTTTGAATTTTCTTACTTGTGCTAATACAGGTAACTTATGTTTTAAAGCAAAGGCTTGTATCATAGAAAATGCGTCATCACTAATATTTGGAGAGTCTGTTCTGTGATATGTAATATGACCATCTTCAAAAAGTTTTTGAGCAATTTTCATTGCCTCTTTTGGTTTTAACTTACATTGAACCTGTGCAGCCCGTAGATAAGTTGGTGTAGTAAAGGGTGCAGGTGGAGAACTTTTTACAGGTTTTTCTTCAAAGGAAATGACATTAAAGTTTTTAAGTAATGCAATCTTCTCAGCAATACCTCTATCCATAAAATATGGATTGCTTTTTTCCACAAAGTTTTCTGTATCCCAATTTGCTGTCCATTCATCAAATAAAAAACTAACTCCAAAATGATGAACACTTACAAATGATTGTATCAATCTCTCCAAATCAGCAAGGTAAACTACAATACTACTTTGCACCCTGCCTGCAATTTGTCTTTCACCACAAAGTACTGTAAAAACTGGCGTTCCAACATAACCGATTATTCGATCAAGAAATCTCCTAGCCTCTTGAGCTGCTACAATCTTCATATTTAAAGTACGAGGATTATCAAAGGTTGCTTTCAATGCTGCTTTGGTGATTTCGTTAAACGCTACACGAAAAGCCCTTTCTTTACACTTAAGAACTGTCTGAAGATGCCAAGCAATTGCTTCGCCCTCTCTATCATCATCTGTAGCCAAATAAACATTTGGAGCATTTACAGCTAATTTTTTTAATTCAGCTACACGTCTTGCTCCACCATCACTAAAAACGTATGTTGGAGTATAATTTTCAGTAAGACCGAAGCTATCAGTTGGTAAATCACGAATATGGCCAGAGCTATAAGAAACAATAAACGAAGATTTTCCGTATAGTTGATCGAGATAGGATTGGACTTTCGAGACTTTATTTTTAGACTCAACAATAACCAGATTTTGAGCACTCATATCTTTATCCTTTTTACAGTCACCAGTGATCTGTAGTTTGTTGATAGGTACGGCTCTATAATAGCAATTATTTTTTGAATATTACTATTTTTTAAAAAATTTAGATTGTCGGACAAACACTAGCCAAAAATCCCACTTTAGCCTGTTTCTAAAGCCTGAATATATAGTAGTATTTCTTACTGTTAAGATGATCAACACTAGATTTATAAAATTTGATCACTGTTTTTCATAAGGAAAGGATATGACCACACCAACATCATTTAGTCCAATCAATTATTTGATTGATCTAGATACTGAATATGAAGCTATGAAAAAAGCATTCTATCAGTCCGTTGCTGCCACCAAAGCTATGAATGCAGGGCGTATCAATGGAGCGTTGAGTGAATACGAATGGCATCCAAGTGTTTTTCTTCCTAATTTCTTATGGATAGATCTCATAGAACCATTCATGGCAAGCCTATTGTTAGATAGCAAAGATAAGTTATATACACCCTATTTCTTTAATTTTATCGTTCATTTCACTTGGAGATATAGCAAAAGTATTTATCGTTTTGATGATTATACTTTTGAATGCTTAAGTACAAGCACCGCAGGTAAATTTTTGGATTTTAGGCTGTTACTAAATTTACCAGAGGGTAGTTTATACATAGATTTTGAAAAACCATTAGATTTACAAGGTAAAAAAGTGCATGGTTTTCATGCAATCTTAAATTTTCAAGAAAAGTCATTAAATGAAATCAAAAATAAATCCCCTAATCAACTAATCATACTTTTGAACACGCATAACCCTTTTAGCAAACCATCACTAAAATCCTTAGATCCACTACCAGTAGTTGTTTTTGATATTCATCGTTCAGGAAAAATAAGTCAGCAAATTTCATATATTAATGGCATAAAATATGAAACAAAAGATGAGCTTAACGACCATCTATCTCCATATATCTCTTTATTGACTGCTCTTTGTGCTGATGAAATTGAAATCGATAATTTTTCTAAGAATTCAGTAAAACCTGTTGTTAAGCAGAAGCCATCTTATAAAGACAATGAGAATTTATTTTGGAGTAAAGGGAAAGGAGGAACGTACCACGCTACATCTCCAACAAATCCTAAGAACTGGAGAGTTGGCATAACTTATGGCGTAAATTATAGACAAGCTAGATCAGCACAACAGATTGCAGAACAAAGTAAAGCTAGATTAATTGGTCTTCACTGGACAACACATATTGTTGATTTTGAAATCAGATTAAAACTAATGCCACCAAAACTTTCAAATGAAAATCATATACATGAGCAGTTGGAAGAATTTCTGCAAAACTTTGATTTCGCAGAAAAATTATAGAAATTTCAATTAATATGTTCACAATTTATTTGCTGTATAAAATTTATGAATGACGGATATTGTTAGTTTATGCTAATGTTTGTTATAATCAGCACACTTGTTGTATACATACAGATCTGTGTATTTAATTAAACAGATCAATTAAATCTGAGAAAAATAATTTCGTGAGTCTCATTTCGTTACCTATAAGGAGTCAGCTTGCTGCTCATACATGGGAAACATAAAAATATGCTTGAGGGTATAGGTGGTATGATTTTCAGTGATAAATTCGGAACTGTAGACCCGATAGTTGGCTGCCAGTTACCGAGAATCATCATTTGTTTAAATGAAGATAAACTTAGGCCTGTTATTAGTAATATCTTCTCCCTTACGAGTTATTGCGAAAGTCAATTAAAAGAAAGATACCCGAATTGCATAATAACAGTACTTGCCACCTCCCCGAATGATATTAAAATTTCACCTGATTCAATAGTTGAAAGTTCAATTTTACACGTTGGCTTATTCAACATATTCAATATACAAAATGCACACTACTATACTGAAAATCAAATTACCATTGAAGTAAATGCAGCTATAAAACGCTTCACGCAGCAACCAGTTAATACATTAAACAACAACGTTGATAGCATTGGTCAAAAGCTATCTAAAATGCTTGTGGTATCCACTTCAGTTAATGATTTATGTGAGAACAACCTGTTTAAAGATGGAGAAACCATCAGCTGCTTAGATCTTAAAGGCAATCCACTCGTTTTCAGCTCTACTGGAATGTCGACTGGTATTGAATTAGGATATGCGATATTTAATGCTGATGGTGAGATCCTGAGTGTTTTACATGAAAGTATCACACCAAATAAACTCATAGAATTTTTAACGTGTTTGCATAACATGCAAAACACAGTTGAAAGCCATTACGCTAAATTTATGTCATCTAAAGTTATGTCGTTTCTAAATGGAAAAGGTTCATTTAGCGATTGTGATGATATTGATTACGCAAAAGATGTTTGCAAGGATCTTCTTGCACGCTTTGAAGCTCAGATGAATGAAATCGTACCAAGTAACTATTTTAGTAGTACACATAGCTTAAAGCATTTAATTGATATTCAGTTTGGAAAATCAATTAAATATTCGGTTTTAGATTTCACTTCCGAAATTCAGGATTTCTGTAGACTTAGAGATTAATACAAATATCAATACATTGTCTGGCTTGTGCCAATAATTAGCCTCAACAAGCAAGATTTATAAATTTTTCAAAACGAATCATAATGCAGCAACTTTAGAATTGTAGTTTTGCATTTTTTCCTCTTTGGTATGCTTACCCATAATCGATAATAACCCCAAAGTTTCATGTAAAGTTATTTTCCCATCTGTCATCATACAATAAAGATTCATACTAAAAATCTTTTAAGTCATTGTGTCATCATACAATAAAGATTCATACTAAAAATCTTTTAAGTCATTGATATTAGCGTTATAAAATACAATAAAGATTCATACTATTTTGTTTGTATTTTAATCACCAATTGTTTAAGTTGTTGATTCTTCGTTCTCAATTAGTCCAGTATGATACTCTTTTGATTGGTGTTAGACTTTATTGTATGCTTACACCATCCTTTTTAATATCCTTTATTTTATTATTAAAGTCTGAATATAATTTCATTCTTGAATAGTCTGGATCATTGATTAGGTTATTTAATGTCTCCGCATCAAGTTCCGTAGTTCTCAAATAACGATCAATACATGCTAAATATGCTGTTTTATCAATATTTTCATCAGATGACATTGCATAATAAGTTAAATTTATGGCTTTTTCTTTTTTTTCAACATCATCTTTTGAGATAGAAAACAGGTTCTTACAATTACCAAAAATCGCATAATCAACTTTAAGGCTTAAAGGATTAATATCATATTCTTTATCATTAATAGTATAACCTTTAGAGAGTACAGAGTAATTACTTCTTAAGTGATTGTAATATATTTCTTCTGCTATATCAGATTTAGCCGAATCCATGTCAACACCGAAAGGATTAAAACATCCAGACAACAGTGTAGTAATAATAATTGTCAATTCCAATTTACTAAGCGACAGTTTTTTAAAATATCAATAAGATACATTCAATATTACAAAAAACTGTGCGACAAATTTACTAATCAATGTTGCGACAAGCCCAACAATTTACATTCAACTAAGCGACATAATTTATCCGAATAGCCGTAAAACCTCGGGGTTTAGCCCGAGGATATAAGGCTGCAATCCGCTAGTCCCCCTTGTGGGGATTGGCTAGGATTGCTAAAAACATTTGAATCTAGTAATCCATGTGCTATGATAATTACGTTGTATATTTTTAGTCAGCAGACTGATACAACACGAAAAAAAACAGTTTTCCCCATTGTAATCCGTGCACTCTTTGCAATCCGAAAGGTAGGACTACATTGGAATAAGAAGCAGAGAACTATAGTATCTGTTTCGTGGCAGGACATTGCCATCTAGCAGTAGGAATCCCCGTCCTTTAGGTCGGGTAGGATGTCAAGAACAGGATTTGCCAGTTTCGGGATCATATTGAGGGTATTTACCCAAAAAAATCGTAAAGCTGTTTGTTTCCTCCCATTCATTAATACCGCTATATTCACATCTTTGCCATTTATGCAGTTGGAATGGGTAGTCCTTTGGTTTAGAGCCTTTTCTGACGATAAATACATAACAATTTTCAACAGTCTTTTGTTGTTCAGCAACTTCAAAAGCTTTATCTAAGCTCTCTACAGGCAGAAAAATATCAATGTCATTAGCATTGTTTGACTTGGCTTGTACTTCAAATTCCATAATTAATTTCCTTAATCGCAAAGTAGTTTGGAATGTCGCATAGTTATTTAGAACTCACAATAATATATGATATTGATTTATTTTTATTTAGTTTCACTTGTATATCCTCTAAAAAATATTTAAACAACTTCAGCTTCTCGAATATCCTCAAGTATTCCACGCAGATCAAAAAGATTGATCTCTTTTAATTGTGCTTCATTTTTTATATTCATTAGAATATTCATGAAGCCACAGAACATCATTTTTGGCATCCGTCTAGCAGATGGATCAGAATAATCCTTAGTCCAAGCTTCAATTCTTTGAACATCAATCGTAAGCCCCTGCTCATTAAATAGCTGAATTAATGTATCTGGATCTTCATTCAATTGGGTTAATTCTAGCAAATGTCTAAATATATGATTAAACGTAATTTCTGTAGATTGCGTAGACAATTTTTCTCTCCATGTATATAAATTAATTTGGATTAATTCCATTCAATTCTAGCCACTTTTTCCACTGCATCGAATACTCTATAAGACCCTTGTTTTTAAGAGTTCCATTTCGATATATAGCATTCAATTGAGGTGTCCAAGAATGATATGCAGCTGCCTTTGTCCAGAAATCAGCAGATCCATTAGACTGAAGACGGCTTCTCAATACCCTAGCTGCAAGTGTTGCATTCAGACATCCATCATGACGAGCAAGATTCATATCTATATTACTAAACATGCCCCCTGCTCTAAAATGTTGGGTATTGATCTGAAAATGCCCTAAGTCATTAGAAGCATTTATCTGACCATTCTCCCCTCGTTCTTTACTCTGAATGCCAAGCAATACAAACAAAGGTACTCCCTCGCTACGTGCTGCTTGTATTACACAATTTAAAGTAGCCTTACGACCTGCTTGAGCTTGATATTGATTTGATTGTGTTTGCGCAGGTTGTAGTTGAAAATTAGTATAATTCACCTGTTGTGGTTTTTTACTATTCACCAGATCTACAACCCAATTATTTTCTTCCCTTTTAATATTTTGAGATTCATTTGCTTGTTCACTGGTTGAATTACCAATGTAACTTGTAGATCTATAAGCAGGGCGAGAAACACTCACCTTTTGATTATAAGAGACATTACTTATTGTTGGATTGATATTATGCACTAAAATATGTTTAGGTGCGTTATTTAATTGGTTAGCGTATTGCCCTAGTTGCTCAGAACTTAATTGTGGTACTTTACTAAATACCGAATTTGAAAAAAAGGAAATCAAACATAAACAAATTAATTTTGAATCAGACATACTAACCACCATATTTAGCTTTTTAATTGGATTAGAGTTGGCTTTTTAAACCATTGATGGTTTTTAAACCAATACATAAATAGACTTGAAGTGCGAAAAATATTAAATGTTTGAGCCTGCCAACATTGAAAAGCACATTTCAAAGATAGCAAGAACATACCTGTGCCAAATAAACTCCAACAGATAAAAGCGATAAAGCCATAGAAAATAAAAGTTATAATTGCAGCAGTAAAACAGGCTATAGAAAGCCATTTAAATAATTGCGCTTTTTGATAGTGCTCATTAATTTTCATATTAACAAAACTAGGAGATAATTCTTTTAATATATTTTCCCTTTTTTTATCTCCTATTTTAATAATCAAATTATCAATATTCTGCTTTATTTGTTTTTTATCATCAATACTATATATAACTTCATCAAGAGTACATTCAGGATTATCACAAGTTATATGAAGCTGTATTGAGTTTTTAGGAAGACTAGACTTCTTATTTTCAGCAGCATTGAAATTATTTTTTTCAAAATTGATACAACATTTAAAGCATACTGGACAGATTGGATTCCTGATTTGTTTGAATTGCTTTTTATTAACTTCCAAGCTTTGCTTCAATTGCTTGTAGCCGAGATTGGCCAATAGTCCTTTGAGTGGGACTGTAACGTAGAGGAACTTCACCCCCTTAAATATCTTTCCGAACATACCCTCACCTTAAGAAAAATTTCTTCATGTAGATTTTTAAAATATTGTATTATGTATTTTTAAAAATATAAACTATAATTTTTTTAAAATTCTATTTCTATGGTACAACTACATGGCTATATTCTTACTATTAATAGTTGTTTTTATTCAAATTGTTTTGTTAATAACACCTTTTTTTGTTGCTAAAAAATTTCCTGATTTTCCTCGCTCATGGTTAAGACGGCCATTTTTTATAGTCACTCTGGTATCACTACAAGTTATCTATTTTCAAATCCTTGAGGTTGCAGGCTACTTCACATATCTAAATGAATTACTAATTGCGAACTATCTATAAATTGGTGCTACAAATGAACAGAATGAAAATTTTTCGCTTCTTAAGATATTTCGCCTTGACTGTGCTAATCGGTCTAATCATTTTAGTTTTTTGGATCTCTGTTCTTAAGAGAGCTTATTACATACCAGTCAATGCAATGTACTACCAGTGTGATCAACCTTACATATCGGCTTACCAAACAACAGATGACAACGTACTAACCACGTTGAATAAAAAAGATTACTGTATTGATCTCTCGATTCCTTTTGCAAACAATCTACACAAACGTCAACAATCAACTGATTTTAACTTTCTACTACTGGATTTCGACAAGCTGCAAAAAGTAAGATCAGGAACAACACATACTTTTTTTAAAAATCCTGATCAAAAAAAGTATGATCTTATTCAGAAAAATGCTGGAGTTTTCTATTTGAACTTCTTGGACAATATTGACTTCAGCAAATCCAATCCATCGGATCAAGTGCTGTATGTTCAACCAAAACTAAGCCTCTATGATACTAACCTGAGTACTGTTTTGTTTAAGAAATAATGTAAAATCTATTTTTTATAAAGCTACTTAAAAAAGTAGCTTTTCTTTTATAGTAGATGAGTTATGTCCGAAAAAAAAAGGATTTCAATAAGCAAGCCCCTTTCGCAATACATCTCAAGTTTGTCTCGCAACACGGATAACACAGCGGTGGAAGAAAGCAATGTTGCTTGGTCTAAACATATAAATCGAATGCTAATCGACCACATTTCACTACTGGAAGAACATACCTTATCAGTTTTAAAAAAATTAGATCCTGAAGTACTTCATGCTCTCAAAATGATTACCAAATCTCATTCTGAATCACTATTTCTATATAAATATGGACAAGACATCCATAAATTTATATTTAGTATCTATGTTGATGAGTTTGGTCTTAATGAAATGGATGCAACAATTAAACATGCTTTGATTGAAGATTTCACCAAGCTCAGATTAACAAAAGTAGAGTCATTAGCTTTAATTTCTTATCTGCAACGTGAACAATGTACACAATAATAAAATTGTAAAATGATTACTTAAATTTTTTGATGCTACAATAAAAAGACACCCAAAAGATTTAATAGCTTAGACATCTAGAATGCTAAGATAAGGAGAATAACGGTGAGATTAGACATTTCAGAAGCAGATGCTAAGGATCTGTTTGTTGACTATTTGCGTAGCGAGGGACTGGATGTTTCATTCGACAAACTTGTAACGGATGGAAGTCGTAAGTGGGTAACATGCCTTGAACGTACAGGTAAAAACCGAAATTCAAAATCGGCATGGTATAGATTAAATTTTAACTATGACGTGCCGAGTGTTCTGTATAGCAATTACGATAAAGGCATTGTAAAAAAAGTCTGGCATTTAGACCCAAAACAACTCAAAAAAAAGCAACTCTCGCCTCAAGAACAGAGGCAAGAAGAAAAACGTAGAAAACTAAATACCATTAAAAAGAGACGTAGAGATCGCCACCTAAATACAAGGCAGCGTATTGCTGCAACTTGGTCACGTATTGAGTTTGCAAGAGCAATCCCGATTAAGTCAATAAACGAAATTCCGTATTTAAAAGCAAAGTTAATCACAGATGAAAATCTCAATCTTTTTAATTGCAGAAAGATAGTTCATCAGCCATTATTTGCAAAATCGTTTCACATGCTCGTAGCTAGAACCATTCAAAAAGCTAAAGCAAAAGGAAAGATAATTGACTATGAAAAACCCAAATATTTTACTCATGGATGGTTTCAAAATTATCATCTCAGGAATACATTAATCACGCCTTATTACAATAAAGATTTAAAAATTGTGAATGTGCAAACTATTTCTTCTTTTCCAGATCGAGACAATAAAGGTGCATATAAGTTTTTTAAGGCCAACCTTTCATCTGGCCAGAAAGAAGCTACATTTTGCCCGATCAATCGCCTACCCTCACAGGACGATCAACATTTTGCAATATCAGAGGGATACTCAACAGGTAAAAGCTTCTCACGGATCAGTAAAGATAAACCATGTATTCTCTCAGCCTTTGATAAGAATAATCTCTTATCGGTCGCAGTGGCCATTAAAGAGCGTTTTCCAAATGCGAGCATCTATCAAGTCGCAGATAATGATTTAAAAGAACAATTAACCAAAGGTCAAAATGGAGGAGTAACAAAAGCTTTAGAAGCTGCTAATGCAGTTAATGGCAACGTTTTAATTCCACCAGTAAAAAAAGATGAAGCGAATGAAATATCGGACTGGAATGACTTGGAAATTAAATATGGTACACAGCATTGTTTTGACATACTGAACAACCTTTTACACGAAATATCAGCTTATAAAAAAATTGAAATGACAAAATCAACACCAGATAAACCCAATCTATTAGCTCATCAAATTCATAGCAGAGTACCTGAAATTTCATTGAAGAAAACAACAAATGCCCTTGATCCCTCAGTTTTTACAACATGGTTGATTAATAAATTGGATGAAAAAAAGCACCAACTTGCTTCATCAAATACAACAGATAATTCATTTGAAATTGCAGGTGATCTAGTACGTGCAATGGCTTCAGAGCAAGGTAAAAGCATTATCCCCATGATGCAATATATTTGCACCAAAAACGACTGGCACGACCTAAATAAAGCAATATCAAACCTAAATGATAAATTAGATTTTAAAGCCAATACCGAAAGGGATACCCTTAATAAAGTAAACTTAACACTTCAGACCATGTTTTATGCGGTGAGTGCGGTAGATCAGGATCTAATGAGCAATCAAGCTGAAACCAAGAATAAGGCCGAATTACAACTACAAAATACAATCGAATATATTTCATTTTTACAATTAGAAAGGAAAGAAAAATTGGAACTCTATAACAACTTAAAATTTGCAATTGATGATGCTGTTGCAATAAAAGAACCAGAATGGGCAAAAAAATTAATAAAAATATGCGTCAACTCCATAGATGCTTTTGAAAAAAAGCAAAATATAAAATTAATTGAAAAAGAAAATAAAGAAGAAATTGCAAACTCTCTATAAGAAAATATGGCGCAATTAATGCGCCATATTTAATAAATATCAAGTACCCTTAATTAGGATCTTTCACATCCACTAAGTATAATCTTTTTGAAGCATTCTGACTTCAAAAAATGCCAAAAAGAGACCTATAGTGTCGCCTCACTATGTATAAAGCACAAAAAACGAAAATTACCTTATAGGTGCATTGTGCATATAATCAATAAAAGTTCAAATTATATTTAATATGTACTTTGTACATATTAAATATAATATATTGACTTAATGCTAAGATATAATTATAGTGCGTATATCAGATCAGAAATGACTGATGAACATTGTTTTTAAATTTTTTCAGATTCCAAGAGAACTGAGAGGCACTTATGCGAACTGTACAAATTAGTTTTGTTGGCGACAATGCCAATACGAAATCTGATTTTTTTAATTTTTCCGATAACACATTCACGGTGTTAGAAAAAATATTTGAAAAATTCCTCCCTCTAGTCAATCCGCACAATAACTTCAGCCAAAAGACAAAAAACACTGATGCACCTATAATCGGGATCAGTGATGCATTTTTAATTAAGGCTGCTCTTTCAAAATTGTTGTACATAGATCGAATGCAATTCCAGATTGAAGACAAACTTCAACTGACTGAGCTTTTAATGAAAGTTGATCATATCTTCCACAGATCAATAAATAGCTATTACACGCCAAACATTTTTACAGGCGCATTTACTCTAACAATAGATAAAAGGAAATAAGCTAATGTTAGATAAAAAAGATAAAGCCAAACGCAATTCTAATGACGTGAAATTGCACAGAAATAAACGAAAAGAACGCATAGAAAGCGGTAATCCAGAACTATGGAATATCAAAGATTGTGCTGCAATCCTTTCGACCGACTACTTACGGGCAAAGTATGGATTTATGGCTTGGCAAAAGATTGGTCAGCTTATGAATTATCCACTCCATACAGAACTTAAAAAATAGGAATATCCATGAAAATATTTAGCTTTTCAACTTTAGTTGTGTGTCTCTTAACTACAAATACTTATGCAGATTTTTCTGGAAAGGTATATAGCGTAACTGATGGCGATACGATCACTGTGATTTCAAACAATCAAAAACAGATTGTACGTTTAGAAAATATTGATGCGCCAGAAACTTCTCACCCTAATAGTAGTGTACCGACTCAACCTTATGGCCAAGCTTCACGACAGTTTTTAAACAGTCTGGTTTATGGGAAAGTTGTCTATGTAAAATCAAATAAAATGGATCTGTATAAGCGAAACATTGGCACGGTGTACATAGGTAATCTCAACGTCAATTTAAACCTTGTAGAAAACGGTTTTGCTTGGTATTCAAGAGAATATGGCAATGACCAATCCTATGTTGATGCGGAAAATAGGGCAAAATATCGTAAACTTGGCTTATGGAACGATAAGAATCCTATTTATCCTGCTACATGGCGAAAATACTACCGCTAATCTTCAGTGCATTTCCTGAGAATATTATTATGGAAAAAGGCGAAAAAAAATTATATGTCCACGCAGGCATTCGCATTACCAAATCCAAGAATAAGGTTTTAGTGATATTTACGCTCGATGATAAGGGTAATATCGATAAAGAACTTCATTTTGAAGCCGATGCAGGTGACAAGAATCTTCTTGGTCTAATCTTCGAGGGATACTTTGAAGATGATACAGCCAGACTGAACAGATCCATTACACTACAAAAGGGCAAGTTTGAGGACAAGTCCCTCTTAACTCAATGGATCGCCGAACAGAATACAGCTCTATCTGATGCTAAAAAGACATCCTTAAAACCAGAAGTTATTAAAGACCTGAGTATTCGTTTAGAACCAGAACGAAAGGCATACCAGAATGCTCTTAAACGTGGAGATCTAGAGACAGCTAAATCCATCAAAGATCTTCTAGAATTGATCCTAACCAAGCCGTTGAATTAAAGTATTTAGAGTACCCTTTATGTGTAATGAACATAACTCATTTGATCTTAAAGCTGCTTGTAAAGAGTGCCCTTTCAGAAAAGGCAATGGCTATTTAAGACCTGAACGTATATTGCAGATCATCAATTATATGAAATTTGATGATCAACTTTTCCCATGTCATAAAACTGTTAGTAAAGATGCCAGAGAGCCATACGATGAAGCAATGGAGCAGATCGATGATGAATTAGACTGGATCATCGATGAGGATATAGATCCTATTGAACTGGAGAACATGCGTAAACAGCTTGAGATTAAATACAACATCCCTGAGCTATTAGAAAATGTAAAATTCGCCTTAATGAATAGCGAAAAGATATGTGCAGGATGGATGATTTTAGCGAAAAAGGAAAAAATAATTCTTAATAATTTTCGTATTAGACTTGCCCTAATGAGTGGACAACTTACCCTCGATCAATTCAAAAATGAAGAACTAATTTATGAAAATGAGGCAGAGGCATTATACGCTCACTCGCAAATATAAAACCAGTAATAATCTAAAAAATGGCTATACGGAATAGCCAAAAGATTCATGCTTCAAACCATGAATCTTTCTTTTTTCAAGGCTAATTATTCTTAATTAATATCTGAAAAATCACAATCAATTATAATTTTCTTTAATAAACCTAAATCACCTTTCTCATGTATAAAACAACAAAGACCACTGAAAAAATTATATTCCTCAATTTGAGTTCTAAAAGACAGTCCAAAAAAAGGAAAGTCAAACTTCCATGTTGGTTCATTTTCATAATATGCTATTTTCATAGCCTCTAAGCTTTGTGCAGTTGTTTTGAACATAAAGTATTGGTTTGGTTGCAAACCTGAAACCATATAACTATAAGGGGCAATACAATACTCAAACCATTTATCTTCTTTATAATTAATTGCGTAATTCATTAGTTTATGGATAAACCAACGTTGATCATCATTTAAACCAGAAAGGGTATCTTTCAATAATATGAGACCATTTCGCATATCAACAATTGATACATTATAAGGTTGAGTGAATCCATTAGATTTCATGTAATTACTAATATCTATATTAGGATCTTTAGATGGCAATACTTTTGGTTGGAAAAAACTTTGAGTATTATTGGTAAAATAGTATCTAAACTGATTTTCACAAAAATTATAAATAACATCGAATTTTTCAGGTGGCAACAGGCCAATGTCTTTTGCAATATCCCCTAAATTCTTTACTGATATTGAATAACCTTGTCTTTGAAAATTAATTTTTGGATCATTGGATATTATTAAAAAAGTTATATCCTTATAAGTTTTATCCAATTCATGCTTTTCTAGCATTTCGAGCGTATCCACCATCTTGGATCTACTTCCATCTGCTGTAACCTGAACAGCCTTACCCATAATAGAATCACCAAGATCTATTGCAGGATGGTTATGCTTGACTATATTTAGATTCATTAAACCCAAACCATAAAGGTGATTCAGCAAAGTTGGTAAAATGGTCTCCATTACATGATTATGTCGTCAGACAAAACAGTCGTTAACTAGGGTTAATGCAAAATCAATAAGTTAGTCGTGGTAAATTTGCATAAAGTGACAAAATAGTTGTTTATCAAAGAAGTGTTCCAGTTAATGACTATGACAAAATAATCATTAACTCAACATGCTCTATACTTTTAATATCAGCTACTTACATTATCTGAAAACAACTTTTATGTCATAAGCATAGAATCAGGTAACAACTATTTTGTTTAGTAAATGATTATTTTGTCCGACCACAGATTATCATCGAACAATCCTTGCTGACATTTAAATGTTATTGATGTGCTCAAATTTGCAAATGCAGTACTCAGATGATGACTTTGCTCTGTTCTAGTTAACATGGCATCCCCAAATCAGTTTTAATCTAAATTGTCATCATACAATAAAGATTCATACTAAAAATCTTTTAAGTCATTGATATTAGCGTTATAAAATACAATAAAGATTCATACTATTTTGTTTGTATTTTAATCACCAATTGTTTAAGTTGTTGATTCTTCGTTCTCAATTAGTCCAGTATGATACTCTTTTGATTGGTGTTAGACTTTATTGTATGCTTACATAAATAATTGTAAATATATCAAATTCCCTTTTGTTTAGGCCAAAAAAAGACTGGATCAACCAGTCTTTTTTGCTTTAATCATCATTCATCTTTAAGGTTTTTACTGATTTGAGAAAAGATAATTTCATAATACTTTTCTAAACTTTGTAAAATTTCAACGTCCTGATCTTTAATTTCCTTTTGCATCTGCTGCACTGAAACATCACGACAATTGATAAAGTCTTCCACATATTGATAGCGTTGAATCGCATCTTCCTCACACAGCTCAAGCATAGATTCGTCAACATATCTCGTTAGTGACTTTTGCGTATCTAATGCTGCCTGATCAAGCTGCTGTAGATCCTCTATACTTGGAATGGAGAAATGGGAAATAAAAATATCTGAAGACTTCAAATGCGCCTGCACACGTTGAGCAAACTCATTTGAATACAGCTGCTCCGCATCGATGAAGTTATTACCTTTAACGAACTCCTGAACTTCAGTGACCGTTTGAACTTCGTTTTGGTTTAATTTCAAATAATGATCTATATTTTTCAAAATTTCTTCAGGCCGTAAATCTGCTTGCTGTTGAGTCTGGATCTTGTTGGTCTCATCCAATACAAAAGCAAGTTGTTCATTCTCCACTTTAACTTCAGCGAATAAGTTATCAATTTCATTATCTAGCTCATCATTGAATGAACTATCAGCTACGTCCACCTCATAGAATGGAGACGCAAAATCATTCACGCTACTTGCTTCAAGCATCAGCTGAATTGTTCTGAGTGCAGCATAGAATGACGAACCAACATTACTTTGGTTTTGGTTGAACATTGCCCCGATATTTTCTAAGTCAGATTGAATACCCCGATTCTCAGCTCCTATTGCCTCAATTTTGCCATAGTTCGGACAACTTTGAGCCAAAGTACCAGTTTCAATGAAACTGGCTAATTTCGCAATCTGGTCTTCATATTCGATATGGTCAAAATATGAAAGTTCCTTTTCTATTGATACGAAATCATTTAAGCGGATCTTATTTAATTTTGGTGGTGTTACATACATGGTCTGCATTTGGATCGCAGACAATACGCCACTTTTACCACCATCAATTTTTTTCGCAATAATCATTGTGAATTGCCCCTCTTGCTGAGTGGCCAATGATTTATAAGAAACTGTTGGACGTTTCTCAATTCCTACATTTGTGGACTGTCGGTAATTCGTACCGAATAATTCACTTGTCTCAACATTGTAGCCCTGAATCGTGGCCTGATTGGTATCACTGACAATCCCTTTAACACGGGTATAAGTTTGGCCTTGTTCACCAGAGTTAATACGACCGATAGTTTTTGTATTGGTATTGGCAATAATTGCCTCACCCTCTTTTTCATCTGCACGTAAAATGTCCGAAACGTCTTGTGCGGAAAAGGTCATACTGAAAGATAGGCCACGAGCTTGAGCAGGAATTACCGAAAGACCTGCCACAATTTGGTAGCCGACTTCATCCAGAACAACTTTATAGCAAGTCTTGGAGGCTGTGACTTTCGATTCAATAACATTTCGTACCACACCATCAATCTTGTTACCCAATGCCCCTGCCATCATTTGCTTCAATGATCCGACACAGAGTTTTCCAAGCATTTTGATCGTATCTGGAGCATTTTGTAGAGCAGGTAAAACAATCAGTAAACAACGTCTGTTCAATACCACATCGAACATATCAATTTCTGAGGCCTTATCACCATAGATATGACCAAAGTTAAATGACAGATCACTGATTGCACGGGTAAAACTCATAATTACATAGCCGTGCTGTTCATTGGTTTTTGCATCCTGTTTGTACATTCTGCTTTCATCAAAACCTGCCAAAGAGCCAAGATAGGCACGTAATGGACTTACAGCTGTGATGTATTTTTCACCAAAAATTTTATAATATTTTTCAAAATCCTCTCCGTAGGCCACACGGATAATTAAGTTGAGTTCCTGATATTCAACATAAGTTTTTGGCTGAAGTAGTAACAGGCCACGATCTCGAAGAAATGTCAGAATATTGGTTAATGCAGTCAGGTACATAATTGTACGGCCTTTCCACATATCACCACCAGAACCACCAGAGTCATCCAGTAGGTACACCAACTGTTCACTTAGCATGGCTGCACTGGTGTATGACATCAGGTTAAATGTGTTACTGAGCTTATCTTCTTGCTTCTCAAGCAAGTCACGTCCTGCGGTAATAAAGTTAGTCACCAACATATCGTCTTGACGCATAAAACGAGCAGTCAAATACATTAATTCAGCAACTAGATCCGTTGTACCCTTTGCATCAGAAATGATAAATCCACTATTTTGTAGCAATGGATTGGTCAGGATCATTTTAATCGTTTCAGTCTTACCTGCACCCGTTGTACCAATTAGCAGATCATGGGTTCTTTCATCACTGTCGGTTTTCCACACCTGTTGACCTGTGATGCGGTCAACACCATAGTAATATGTACCATCCCCCCATGCTTTCTCAGGATTTTTCCACAAGGAAACCTTTCTGGCCAGAGCATCAAAAGATCCGTCAGGGATCTTGGCATGTTTAGGCACTCGATATGGCATATTGTGAAACCGTTTTTTAGGTACTAAGTACAAACGGATCATTAGTAAGGCGATTGGCGTTAAAAGAATTAAGAAAAAGGGAAAGAAAATTGTTAATACGGCAAGCGAAGAAATAATTATGGCAAATAACTGAGACCCATCAGATTTCAGCAATGCTTGGTGCATTTTCTGAAATATATCACGGGTATCTACACGTAAATCTTTCGGTTCAAATTGATTTGTAGTTCCATCGTGTCTAGGCGCAACCATCTTTCAACTTTTCCTTTTTCTTATAAAAAAAGAGAACTTCCTAAATTGAATGGAAGTTCTCTGTGAGTACCAACTTAAGCCACACTACGACTATTGATATAGTTATAGGTATTTACAATATCATCAGCCAATTCGTTATAAACCGATTCTACTGCTGCTTGCTGCTGATCAATGCTCATTGAACTACTGGCGAGTTCTAAAGCACGTTCTTCCTTTTTGACCTGAATAATTGATTTAACACCTCTAGGGTGAATCATGGCCAACATATTGATGACTGTATCCAAGTCATAGCGTTTACGAAGTATGCTGCGTACCGCTTGGTCATCTGGATCTGTGGTTAATAACCACAGGCGTTTTGAACCAACCATTGAAGTGAGGAACTGAACAAATTCATTGCCCTGCTTATTGATCACTTTGGATAAATAAGTCATACCTGTTGGACGTAGGCCTACTGCCGTTGTCAAACGACTGACTTGAGCAGGTGTAAGGGATAAGGCCTGAACAATTTCTTTTCGTTCTTCAGGTGAACCCGATGAACAAACAACAAATCTACGAGCAGCTTTCACCAGTAATCCAAAGTCACTGATGTATTGTGAGCTTAAGTAATAGGCAATACCCCATTTACGGGCTTCACGGCTATCTCGTTCTAATTCAGCAAGCATGGTCTGGTCTGACTTAATGTTGTGCATTTCATCAAATACCATATATTTACGGTCAACTTTCAACTCGGCAACCAGTCTTGAATAGTATTCGAGATAGGTATCAGGGATCTCACCACGTTGTAAGTCTTCTTCTGAATAGGCGATACGTTTTTTATAGAACATGCGAATGATCTGGAAGAATAACGAGTTATTCTTTGGATTGTTTTTCACAATCACATCTTGTAGATCCACTGAAGCAATACGGGCATCAGAAATATCGAATTCGGTATAGTTATTGAAGTTTGGATAATCAATTGCCACTTGAGACATGGCACGGGCAATCGCATCCAAGATGTAATCACCATTGCTTAATTTATAGTTGCCATAAATACGTTTAACCGTATCAAACTTAGTCACTGCAATACAGTCAGCGAGAATAGGCATAGCATAGCGGTGAGCCAAGTTTCTAGCACGATAAAGCTTGTTTTTGCGCTGTTGACTAGCCGTATCACGCTCTAAAATCGATTCTGCACGTTGATGACACAGTAAAGCCAGATCATGCAATCTTAATTGCTTACTCACATCAATGTTGATCCGAAGTTCTCTCAATAGAAAATCAAGTTCAGTACTCTGGCCAATTTGATATAGTTTAGGTTGAGCTTGGTCATTATCTGTGGCAAAGAAATCAAATGTTTCTTTCAGGATCAATGAAATTACGTTTGATACTTCCGCTTCTGGTCTATCGAGTTCCGATGGGGTAACAAGTGTCACTAGAAAGGATTTCATTTCTGCGAATTCATTTGACAATGGATGTTGTAAACCAACAGCCGTTTCTAGCGGATTAATAGCATCCCGTTTAGTACGTGAGATCCTGCGATACACACACAGATTTTTTCGAGAAGTATCCAAAGCATTTTGAATACCAAAGACTAGGCCTGATGAGGTCATCCCAACGTCTGTAATAAAAATATACGGAATACGATCTAGGCCTGCTGCAAGAACAGATTCAAATAATTCATTGTTCATCTGCATCGACTTACCCGAACCCATTGAACCAATGATGATCGTGTAGTTATAGGCAAGTTCATCGGAGAAGTGCTCTAACTTCACCATCTTTCCGCAAGGTGTTCTTTGAACCATTGTGCCTTTTTTGAATGGTGATGCAGGACGATCCAATGGAAGTAGGTGTAATGCGTCTGGTAACGGAGCAGCTGCTAGGGGTGCATGATGATTAAAGCCTAAAGGGAAATGAGTAAGATAGGCTTGAACCACATCCCCAGTACGCTCCAGTGGAGCTGCATGACCCCAGTTCTGTAATGCACGCCATAACTTAGATTTGCGAATTTGTAATCGCTCCAACCCTTTTTCAGTCTTTTCATCCCAAGTCATCGCAGAGACCTGTAAACCGACCACTGTACCGCCAAAGTCCGCATAACGCTGTAGGGCATCACCTGCTGACTTTAATTGAGCATTATCTGCACCTTGCCATGCCACAACCGATGCTAAAGCACGTTTAAGGCCAATACTGGCCATACCATCGCCTGAAAGCATGAATGAAACGGCATAAGGAATTGCCCGTACTGATCCATCACTTAATTCAGTTGTCTGCTGATTCATTCGGTCGAAGAAATCAGCAAAAGTTGGCATAATTGATGACATGCCCGAAAAACTTGGGGATGGAGGTACGCTCAATGGAATAGGTGCATAGACCAGATCACCGACTTCTACAGATCCTTTTGGCGCAGTGATGTCACCTGCCTTGTCCTTACTATCCAGTGGTGTAATTGTCTGGATCATCAGCTGATCTGAAATCTTTGGATAAAGCACTTCAGAATAGTCATTAGGACTCGGACGAGATTTCCAACGCAAAGGGATAGGCATTCCAGAATTAGGAATGAATGGCTTATAGTTTGGATCAAAATAGCGAGGGTTCATCATGCGACCAATTGAAGTGATAGCACCACTAACATCCAGTTTTTCTACCACACCTTTAAAGTCAGAATGTTCAAGCTCGTTGATAATACCCTGAACAAAAGTATCATGGATTGCCTTTAGTGCAGGCAATCCGTGCAACAGATTTTGTGCATCTTTCATTGTGCCAATTTCATAACGCTTAGCTAAATCAGCAATACGTTTATGATCGTTTTTAATTTCGGCTGCATCTAGTAATCGAGGATGAGTGATAACGGCAATATAGCTTTGTTCATCATATAGATAAGGTTCATAAATGGCCTTATTTTCATCAATAAATGAGTTCAAGTTCAAACCAAGTGTACTTGCCGTTTTTTTTTGGATCTCGATAATACGATCAATACCTGCATTACCATCGAGATCACGTCTGAAAACCCACATCAACTTATGGCCAACCGTTTTGAATGGGTTTCGCAGGTAGCTATTCAATCGATCAATCTGGCCAAGAAAGATTTCGTTATAATCAATCGTGGATCTGATACCGTCATATCGCAGCAAGGTAACTAAAGCACCATTTTGAAGTACCAAATTGTAGTGACCGTCCACCGTTTCAATTTCACAGTAATCTTCTGCCGATGCCTTAAACATCTTAGCAAGCCACACCAGTACCAGTTCAACTGCTGAAATCGTAGCACTCGGCTTATAAGGTTTAGCAACAGGCGGTTTAGCTTTTGCTTTATTAGTTTTAACAGTACTTCTAGTATCTGTTTTTTGTTTAGCATTTCCCATAATTTAACCTTTTTAAGAGATTGATAACGGTTGAGAAGTAAAAGATCGATTATCAAAGCAAGAAAATATCTTGTTTAAAATAGTCTGGTGGTTCACATCCGAATTTGTATGAAATAGTTGATTAATGTCATTAAGTGCATCCTTTTGATATAAAGCAAAATACAACAATAAGAACGACATAATATTGTTAGATTTCTGTTTAAAATCGAGCACCTTATAATCTTGTTTGGTATCAATATACTGCTTTAGATAAAATGGTGAAGCTAATAAGTCCTGATCCAATAATTTGAAAAATTGCGATTTAAAAGAGTTTGCCTGATAACCTACATGGAAAAAAAGATCACCAGAATCATCAGCCAATTCTGAGGCATGGACAGCAATCTCAATATCCTCAATATTATCTAGACGTTTTGCAAAATCCCCTCTTACTTTTTGATTAAAAAGGAAAGAAAAAATACCTAGATCCACGCCAAGTAGATCATTCGCAATATGGTTTAATTCCTGCATGTGGTCTCTATCAAAAATAGAAAGAGAATTTCGAGTATGATTAATCATATTAAATTTAAAAGACCAACACTCGATTTGATGAATCAATTCAAAAGTCAGTTCTAGCTTGCCAAACATAGAAATTTCTTGGTCAGTACAAATGATTGGTAAAGTTGTATTCATCCCAAGTAAAGCAAGGCGTTTTACTGCTTTGGGCGATAGTTGCTGATCTGTTAGCTTGATGACATTTAACGTAGAAGCTTTAACATCATAGATCTGTCTTTGCTGTTCTTCAGTCAACGTCTCAAACGGTACAAGTAAAGGCAAATCAGTATTTACTAACGAGTCAATGATATAGTTTGAAAATGTCGATAAGAATAATGGCTCATATTGATTCGATAGCTCAAGACTCGACTCATAAAAACTTCCGAATTTTTGATATATGTTATTAAGTTCTGGATTAACTGAAACGTTTAATTGATTTAATTCGTTTAAAAAATCAAACTGTGAAGAATGATTTAAATTTCTAACCGACTTATATAAATAAGGTTGTAAATATTCATCGAACATAAGACCTCACTTACTCAAATTTGCAAGCAATTTTTGCTCATAAATCTGAGTCCATTTATTAGAATTAAACTCATCTAATGATAAGTAATACTGAATTTGATCCTGATTAAAAATATTTTCATTAAATAGTAAAACAAAAGGAAAAAGTGATCCTTGCTTAATCTGTCCACCCTTACCTTTTATTAGCTTAAGCGCATTAATCAGACGTTCTAATCCATCATTTGAGGCAAGCGACTGGCGAATGTAAGCAGCATTAATACGATCATCAATCAATGCCTCTTTAACATCCTTTTCAGCTTCAGGGAATTCGGTAAATATGCTATTTCGCACCTGTTCCAGATCGATATTCGGACGTGAAAATTGCATGGCTAGATTATCAATAAGCGAAGCAAAGAGACCACCAGACTTAAAGTAAACATTAATGGCTTTGTCAGGATGATGAGCCAATACGATCATAAATCTAACAATGTGATTCACCTGAACCTGATCAAGATCATGACAAATACCTAGTGAAGCTGCCTTATCAGAGAGACACCATGACAAATGATGGACTCTATGGCATAGGGTGCAGGCAGGTACTAAATTGGATTCATTGTTATTACTGTGATTTCCGTCAAGATGGTGAATTTCCAGAAACTTTAAATCGTGAAAATCACAGAAATAGCAACGATGATCATGCTTAGCAAAAAAGGGAACAGAAATATTTGAATCAACTACATGCAGGTATTTTTCTGCATCTGAGATTGTATCCATTTGCAAATCTTTCATTCTCATTTCCTTTTCTTAAGGTAATGGGATAATAGAAGTCTATTATCCCATTTACGTCAGTTAGACGTTGCCTGCTGCTGAGTTCGCACCAGAGAAGAAGAAGTATCCTGATCCTGCCAAGACCACACCTACAGCCAATTTACCAATTGCTTTAGGAGCTGTCGCATCACTACCAGGTTTTCCAATTTTGGTAAAATCAAGAATTGCTAAAACAAACAGTACGAATCCAACAAAGATCATTGCTAATTGACCAAATGACATAGCATCATTTAAGCCACCAGTTGCACGGTCTTTAATGTCACCGATTGATTCACCTGCCGCAGCTGCACCACGTTTAGAACCGCCCTCAAGTGCTGTTGTGTCAGCATAAGAAGCAGCTGCCATTCCACACATTGTTAAGAACACCCCTGCTTTTAAATAGGCGTTGCTAGTTGATTGCTGTAAGCTATTGATATTTAAAGACATTTTTCGCCTCACTTTTCCTTTTTAGATTTTTCATAGAAAAATCAAAGATTTAGATTTATCGCCTAAGTGGATCGACCAACTTAGACAGTTATAAAAAAGTTGTTAGGTAAGCCCGATGATTTTGAAAAAATCAAGCCCAAAAATTGTTGCTGCCAAAGCATGAACTTCTTCTATTTTGTATGCGAGCATTCCTCCTATGAGATAGACAAAGCCCTGAGCATTACTTGATTTGCCAATGCCATCACTATTGTCTCTCCAGATAAATAGACCTTTCATTAGTGCCAGTAGTCCAACTAGCTGACACACTCCGATTAGAACCAAAACTGTAAGATTCAGTTCCGCTGTATAAGAATTTCCAACATTTTGTGAATAGTCGTAATAAGTGACCGCAGCAGGTGTCGTATCACTCATAAAACTTCCCATCACATCGACTAATTGGAGATTTAAACCCAATTGCGCCATGATCACTGCAATGATCAACTTTACAAAAACACCCATCGCTGATGGACGGCGTACCTGTGTTAAGTAGCGACTAGCATTGACTGGATCAACTACCCCAACAAAGTCAAAAATCGCTCTTACAAAGATGATGAATCCGAATAAAATACATGCGTAACGAACAACTGTTGTCGTAGCAACGATTAACGTTCCTGAGTTCTGTAATACCTCAACAAATTCCATGCTCCGACTCCTTGATCACTATTTAGTGAACGAAACTTCACCAGATTGTTCATTTACATCAAGTACTCGATAACCTGTTGGCAAGCGATCACCTACAGCATAAGAACTTGTATTCCGTCCATCAGTGAGCCATACACGATTACCCACAGTCGCAATCACTTCCTGATTGGCAGGAATGGCCTTGCCTACTGCAACACCTTTTTTAGTTTCACGTAGCGTTACAACGTTCGCACCCTGATTCGCACGGGTATTTTTGATTAGCAATTGAAGTTGACCGATGGTGATATGCTGACGCTGAACCACATCACGCATACTGTTTAACTGCGCACGTAATTGAGTGTTTTCAGTTTGAGCCTGAATCAGTTCTTGATTTGTCATTGCAGCCTGCTGTTGCATCTGACCTTGTGGACTGTTCGGATTAACAGGTGCAGGTGTATTCGGAACATAGACTGGAGGTAAATTGTTCGCTGCATTGAACTGACTGATTAACTGTTGTCCCTCGTAACTATATGCAGGTACATCTTGACCAGTGCTACTCTTGATCGTCACATCACCAGAAACAGGTTGAGTCTGTTTTGGCATAGTCACAGGAACATCCATCATTTGAGATTCCTGATACGGCGCAGGCATATTCTGGAAACCGCCTGCTGCTGACATATTCGGATCAGCCATCGGTGCGCCATTCGGCACTGTCGGTGCAGCTTGTGGAGCTGCTGCTGTTTCAACTGGAACTTCCTGAGCTACTTGCTTATTACCACCTTTCTTACCCATGAATAAGAAAATGACAAGTAATAGTCCAACTACCACAGCTCCAATAATGATGTATTTCTCTTTATTGGATTTACCAGTTTCAGGGGCGTGTGTAGATGACTCATAAGAATAATCATCAATATCGTGGTCTAAATCTTGATTCTGACTCATATCAAAAACTCCAAATGCTTTTATTCTGTAATGTCTTTATTGATGAAGATGTAGAACACAGTGCCTACTGGCGTTCTAAATGTGGTCGGCTTGTTACCATAGATACTGTCGATCTTAGATCCGAAATCCTCACCAAGTTGACCTACCACGTTACCCATGATGCGCTTGTTGCTTGGTTCTTCCTGATTCACAATCACAGCACCGTTGGTGTACGTGGTATTGCCCAAATAATCACGGTAAGCGTTTCCATAGCCTTTAGCAGCACTACTGGCAATCATTGCCGTAGAGTTCTTGATGATGTGTCGATCAATATATGTCGCCATACCAAACGAGCCTTGTAGTGTTTGACCAGTAGCATCAATTGAAAATTCTGGTTTAACACCATCAGATAAGACACGGCTTAAGGTGAATTGGATGTTGTCTTGAGTTTTTCTAACATTGCCAATTACCTTACGGCCTTTAAGTTTTCCCGTCATGATCTCGGAAAACACTTGATCACCGTCATCGGTATTCACATCATTTAACAACCGTGCAGTAACTCTTGTACCTGCGGGAATGAGGATTTTCTTTCCGTTACCTGTATTAGTACCGTTTGCGGAATTTGCCCCACCATAATTAAGGTTAGATCCGTTTCCTTGATTTCCGTTACCTGTAATTTGTCCGTTACCTGTATTATTACCATCTACGGAATTAGGGTTTTCAACTGCATAAGTCGATACGGCGTAACCCGTGCGTTTATTACCGCCGTTTTTCTGATCTTCACCAGAAAGACGCTTAATCTGCTTTTCAACAAATCCATACAGAGTTGTTTCTGATTTTTCATTCTCAGAAATCTGTCTTTGTGATTCTTGGTCATACCAAGAAGCAAATTCATTATTGTTCTGCACGTATTGCTGAGCAGCAGGACTGGCATAATCTGGAGCTAATTGCACATATTGTGGTGGCTGTGAATACTGAGCCTGTTGAACCTGACCTTGTGCAGCCTGACCATTGACAGGTACTTGCTGTCCTTGCGCCGTGTTACCGCTATATGTCAGGTTTTGAGTTGAATTAAATAACGTACCGTTGACCTGCCCTGACGTAACGCCATTCGCTGCGTTATTGGTAGCAGGTAATACTGCCTGACCTTGACCGTTGGATTGACGAATCACCAAGTTGCGAGGAGTGAAACTCTCCCCACGTTGTTGCGCTTGCTGAGCCAGAATCGCCTCTTGTTGACGAATATATTGGTACTGTTCTGGCGTAACTTCTTCTGCCTGCCCTACGTTTGTTTCAGGTGCATCGAATTTAGTCTTAGAAGCATCAATCTGGTCTGGTGTTTTTGATCCTGCAAAGAACAGTTTAAAAATACCAATGAGCAAAATAACTGCGATAAACGTACCAATAATGACCATGAAACGAAAAATTCCATTTTCGTTCCAGTTCTTCATGAATTTTTCACCAAACTTCATATTGATGCGCTCATCTGCATCATTAGGGCGAATGGCATTTGGGTTATAAGTATCGTTGATACCATCCGAATTAACGTGCGTATCCTGATTTTGTTCAGTCTGAACTAGATCAACGCCGTTATTTTGGTCAGTTTGTCCTACATCAATATTTTGATCGTTAGGTACTGACTGAGAGTTTTGATTATCTTGAGTCATAGAGCACCTTAGTTATTCAAAAATATTGTTGCAGTGCCATTGTTTCGGCTAACTGTAATTTGATTAATCGGATCGGGATAAATGAAGATACCCATACCAGATGTTGAACGTGCTGTTGTTTTATAGCTTGGGTATAAAACTGTATCTCTGGTACGCACGATGTACTGACCGTTGTAGTTCCATGCCTCCAGTGACGGATCTGTAGTCCGTACACGTTCTGCTTCTGGTGGCGGTGTACCATCCAAGAACATTAATGTCTGACTATCAATGTTTGCCATCACTCCACCCGAAAGCGAGTTTAGATTCGCTCTGAGTGCCGAATTTACCGCTGTCGGACTACGGCCAGATAATCGTGCGTCAATACGCATATCAACTTCATTCTGTCCTGTTGAAAGAATAAAAATGACTGGCGTAGATAAACCTTTTAAAGTCACAGTCAC
The DNA here is from genome assembly GCF_024296945.1 of Acinetobacter sp. Z1. Lineage (NCBI taxonomy): Bacteria > Pseudomonadati > Pseudomonadota > Gammaproteobacteria > Moraxellales > Moraxellaceae > Acinetobacter > Acinetobacter sp. Z1. The sequence goes on from NZ_CP101117.1 coordinate 66,158, forward strand.
ATTGCCATACGCCGTTGCTGTGAGAGGTTCAATTGAGAGGATGTTTGTACCTTTATAATTCCCTGATTCATCCTGTTTAGGCTTGTCTGGTGGATTATCTGAAAATAGATCATGGTTAAAAGATACATGATCTATTTCCCACGGATTTCCTGACAAATCACTAAATACAATGCTTGAAAGCATACCTTTCGATAGTCTTACTACAGGTGGCTGCGTAGCAGGACTAAGATCTACTGGCAATGAGCGCACGATTGGTCTCGCCGTGTATGAATACGGCGTAGACGCATCCCGTTCTTGCTGCAAGAACAGATCTTTCAAATTCTTTACTTGTTGTGGACTCAACGCCATACCAAGTGCTTCAGCAACAATTTCCTCTTTAGAACGATTCACATTCATTGGAGGTGGGAAAGACGAACCAAATGATTGAGCACTTCCTAAATCGATGGTTGTTGGTGGAGCTTGTCCAACATAGTCATTACGAGCTTGTTGCTGCTGCGGTTGACCTTGCTGTTGGGGTGGCTGCGTCTGAGTCTGAGCAGGAGCAGCCAAGTTCTGCCCCTGTTGTTGCCCTTGAGCATTTTGTTGATTGGCCACAGGATCAGCTGCGTATGCAGAAGACCCGATCATCAGACCAATACAAACTGCCAGAGTTTTAAACTTAAGTTGTTGCATCATTGCCACCACCTATTTAGTTCTAAGAATAATGCTGCTCACGCCAATACCTTTCGGGTTGAATACATCACGTTGAGTGACTTCAACTCGAATTTCAGCGACATACGTTCTAGAGTCAGCAGGTGAGTTTTTGCCGTTAAAATAGTCCATACGAATAGGAACTTGAACGATCCAAAAGCGGTTTCCGAAATTGTCGATACCTTTGTCATTGGTAACTTCTGGTGTTTGTAACGCAGATGTCTGTAAGACGAGATAGTTCTGTTTGATTTGGTCAATCAATCCAGACTGTCTTAATGTGGTGATAAAGCTTGACCGACCTTTATCCGTGAAATAACGGCGCAATACGTCAGTCGTTGAAATATCCGCATTTTTATAATCGATTGAGTAAGCATTAAGAACAGCTTCTTTAGCAAACTCTGCAATATTGGTATTGGTAAATGCAGGGTTGTCGTTAGGATTGATCTTACAGATGACACTATTGTCAATTGTCTGAAATGCTTCCGCTTTAGGCATTTTAGAAAGCATGACAATTAGCAGAACTAAAGCTACTACCAATGCAGGAATTACAACAAAGCACGCAGCCAACCAGAGCCTTTGCTTAGATACACGGTCAGAAATTTCCTTGATCGTTGCATCACGTTCAGCAAGACGGCTGTCTATGGTTTTTGGAGCTTTAGGACTTGAATGTTTTGGTTGATTTGGTTCAGTCATAATCAAAGCCCTATTGGGTAAATGTTTTTGTCAGTGGGTTGTATATGCAGGGAACTGATGAACCATCATCAAAAATGAATCTTACGAAATCAGGATTGATGAAGATAAAAATCACAAGTCCAACAATGACAAGCACTAAAAGCACAATGACTACGAGAAAAACATTCAATAGAACATCAAGAATTGACGAATAGAAAACTAATGTTGCGAAGTCAACATTATTAGGATTATGGGGATTTCCCCACGTACTATATCGGTCAAATGTCGGTTGCGACATTTCCGAGTCTTTTTCTTCTAACTCATTCATCTTTATCATCTCGTCATCAAGACTGAGGCTTGTTTATTACTGCACTTCAAGTGACAGTATCTAGTGAGTACATTGTCTTAGTATTTTTAAAAATTAGCAATATCTTTTTTTTAAAGTTAATAGATTTTTTTAAATTATTCAATTGACAAAATTAGCAATTCCATTCACGGCGTAATAATCCGCTAACTGGATTATTACCATTTACGGAATTGGACTGCTCTGGAGAGCGCAATATAATACGCCGTGCGAATAATTTGAGTAGAAGTCATTCAGCCTGCTCATAAAGATACTTCAACGCAGACAAATAGATATATTCATCATAAAAACTACTGTGATAATTCAATGTGGTGACAAATGAATCTTCCCCCTGCTCGTATTGCATGGTTGCGAAGTGCTGCCCTCTGATTGCATACATACCAGTTCTAGGACAGTACATAGTTTCTGTTTGATCTATAGCATCTTTAATAAATACAGGAGCACTATCCACAATTGCTTTTGCTTCTTTTGGTGTTAGTTCACTCATTTAACTACTCATTTACAATTTCATTTAAGAAAGCGATACTTTCCGTAGACGGTAAATATTCCACTAACTATATTCATACCACTTACGGAATTTTTAGTATTTTGGTATTGTGACTATTGAATAAAAATCATTTATAGCTTAAGTTCCAGTTCACCACCGCACAGGTGGCTTAGAAAGCAATGGAAATAACATCAGCAAAGCTCCGATAGTTCACCACCGCACAGGTGGCTTAAGAGTAAGTACAAGTTTTTGCACGGCGTACCTACTCCATAGATGGTAAATATTCCACTTACGGAATTAAGTCAGTGGCCTACCTCACCAATACCGATATATTCCACTATCGGTATTGAAACGTACACCGTGTTCAATCTATCTTAAAATGGTTGACCTACATTTTTTATTGCAGCTTTAAGGTCAGCAACATTTCCATCCAATAAAAAGCTCAGATCAGATTTCTCACCACCAGTAGCAATAATTTCTGGCAAATTGTGGCCTGCTTCTGCTATGGCATTTATTAGCTTAATTTTCTCTTGATCCGTGATACTCAAGTGGCCACGATCTGCGATCCAACGAATTGCCATTAAACTTTCGCCAAGAAGTTTTAATACATTAATGTCTTTTTCAGTCAATATATGTCCCATAAATCCTACCTCGAAAAAATGTTTTAAAAAATTAACTACCAAACCTAATACACCTAAAAAAACTATAGGCGTAATCATATTTACTCACACAATCAACAAACCCCCTTATTCCGTTATCGGTGTAAATCCATTACCTGAATTAATACCAAGATCGGTATAACTAACAGCTATCGGTATCAACTGATTTCAATGCGCCGTGTTGAATATTGAATACTTTTGCTCTAATAGCATTTACCTCATCAAAATCTAACGTTTCTTCTAACAATTCATTTATTGAAATCTCATCTTCTTGTGAAAGTGCTGTGATTACAGCACCATTCAGTTCTTTACCAATACCTAAAATATCCGTAATAGCATTCCGCTGATTTTTGTCATCAGGTAATTGCAGAACAACTGTTAAAAATTTATTTTTCATCATTAAGAAACTTCCAGTTTACGATTGTACTGTTAAATCACAACGTCACTCATAATTTCCGAAGACGGTAAACACCCATCATCGGAATGACTGATACGTGCGTCATTCACCACTTATTTTTTTTAATCTTCTTATATAGAGATTATTGATCACCAATCCACCTGTAAAGAAAGATAAGATAAGTCCAAGCAGAATCAATAAATAATTTATATTTATACTTAGAGACATAAGTATTACTAAAATAACAAATACAACCATACCACTGATAAAAAATCCTTTGTGGATATTGGCTGCAAAATCTAGAATATCATTCATTTTAATTCTCCAAGTCCAGCCCGTGCGTTGCGACCTCGCACGTAACCCTCCTCATAAATTTCTCTCAAACTACCATCGTAATAAGTAGCGTTTGATTCATGGCCATTATTCCCTGCACTATAGCCCATATCATAAGAACTCAACTCTTTTCTGCAATCGCAACAAATATCTTCTAAATCATCACACATGATGCAACCAAATGAGACTTCACCAGTAATGTTATTTCTATTAATCATGAGTCAATCCTTAATCATAAAACTTTCATTAATGAAAGTTATTTTGCGCCGTGCATCAGCTCACTTACTTCTTGCAGCCTTGCTAAATAAAGTTTTGTCACTGCCTGACCGTGCGGATCATCACCAAGATCAGAATCCTGCAAATCAGATAGATAATTAGAGACCGCCACTCGAAGTGCAACTGTTTGAGCATTTGTCAATTGAACACCATTAATACTTACTAATGGTTCGGGTTCTAAATTCATCTTAATCCCTACCTACAACAGTATTACTGGTGGAGTTTCCAAACGCATCGCTTGTCACTAAATAAGAGGCATAAGCAATGCTGCAAAATAGAGGTACATACACCATCAGAATTGCCATAAGCGTTGCTTTTTTAATATTAACTTTGAGCATAATATACTCCTTGTTATTTTACCGATTTAGAACACTCTATCATATTTTTAAAAAATACATATATTCATTTTTTAAAAATCACAAAAGACCATCTAAGTAGTCTTCAGACACAACTTGATTAATTAACTCCTGATCCGACATAGGCGTTTTGCTTTGCTCCATCACCGCCTCACGAACTCGAACCAGTTCAATGCTAGAGCGTGATGGTCTGTAATATGGCAATTCTCCCCACGCACGTCCTGCTCTACCGTAATGCCTTGAAGCTGTCTCTATACTGGCATGTCCAAACCATGCAGCGATTTCATCGAGCTTCCACTTGGCTTTTTTTCGATTTGCTACGGCTTGATGGCGTGTGCTGTAAATAGTTGCGTTCGCTTTATTTGCCTCTATTTCCTCAACCAAACCTAGCTTTTTATTTTTATAGAACTCATTACATATACGATAAAGCTTGCTTTGGAGTGAATCCATATAAGCTTGGCATAAGGCATATTGGATTGCGCCGTGCTTATCCACATAACTTTCAATCACCGCTGTATTTAATGCCTTAAACAACACGGCGTTATTTCCGTTCTCGGAATCCATACTGTCTACTGTATTCTCTCCAGAAACGGTATTCACTGAATCATCGTGCGCCGTGTCTAGTTGCTTAAGTTCTGGACTGATTATTTCATTTTGACTGAAAGTTTCTAATCGACTGAAAGTTTTGGATTGACTGATAGTTTCAGATCGGCTGAAAGTTTTATCGCTTTGTTGGGAATCAACTTGCCCATCACTTCCGTCTACTGGATTTATACCGTTGTCTGGATTTATTCCGTTGTCGGTATCTCCTAGACCGTCCTCGCCGTGCGATTTTCTTCCGCTTTCGGTATTACTTCCGTCTACTGGATTAATTCCGTTAGCAGAATTTATTCCGTTAATGGTATCTGTACCGTTGGCGGTCACTCCATGCGACTCAGAACGCCGTGCGCTATTTATGGCTGCGTCACCAATTGTTCTATTTTGTGCGCCGTGATTGGCTGCGTCACCTGTAGTTCCGTCTCCAGTATTTATTCCGTTAATGGTCTCTCCGTTATCGGAATACCTATTCAAAATATCGCCGTGCGCACCTAGACCACGTATTCCGTCTTTGGTTTTAATTCCGTTAATGGGATCTCCGTTGATGGAATCTCCACTCAAATTATCGCCGTGTGCCTCTGACCCATTTATACCGTTAGTGGTCTTTGTTCCGTTAATGGGAACTCCGTTATTGGGATCTTCGTTAATGGTGGCTCGTTGGCTATTCACACCATAATATTCATATAAAAACTCATCAGGTTCTCTACTAGATATATAGAGTTTGTATTGCTCACCTGTATCTGCACTTAGTTGGCTAAGTATCTTTCGAGCTTTGTTTTCTAGTTCTTTGTCCAGTAGCTTCTTAAACCCTAGAATTATTCTTAACTGGCTTTTTAATTTTTCCCGATCATCTTCAAGCAGATCCAGTATCCGTATTTCACCATTCGCCCTACCATTTGAATGCTTGCCATTATCGACAACTAAACATAAGCACTTCTTTTCTACATCACATGCCAATCTTAAACTTAGCCACTCTACAGGTCTCAAGCCTAGCAACATATTAGCTTCAAGAAAGCACTTAAGCATCACGCCCAATTTAGATCCTATAACCTCGTTTTGCGTCTTCCCAACATGCTCATAGAGGTCTTTAGGAAAGTATTTCAGTTTGCTGCTACTGGATCTTTTCGGTTGCTTTTGATCTGTATTAATACGTTCTACATTTTTCAAACTTTCAAAAAAACGTGCTGCTTTGGGCAAAGATAAGATTTTATTTCCTGTTCTACCCTGCTCCAACAGGATTACGCTCAATCTGTAAATGACAGCAGCTCGATACTGCCTAAAGGTTGAGTCTCTATACTCATTATTAGAATATTCAGTTATGAGGTTATTAACCACATTATTTATGGCTGCTTCTGGATTATTGACAATATTATCTTTTTCGCCGTATTTGATTAATAACTTATTCCAAACGTTCGTATATCTTAAAGCAGTTCTATTTGAATAATTTTGCGCTCGTTCAACGAGTCCTTTAATATTTTTTGGATACGCTTGTGCCTTAATATCATATTCAGAGTTTACGGTCATAATTTGTTCTACCTTAAGCCAACCAGTGATCTTAATGTTCAAAAAATTGAGCTTATCATGCGCTCAATCATCAATCGATTTAAAAGAGGTATAGGCTCAAAAGACAGTCAATTTATCAACTGCTCGCTCGTTACCCAATTTTTAATCTACGATTGCTTACACAATCATACCTAAGATTACTTAAAAAAAGTATTCTTTGTTCTCGAATCATCTGGTATCACGGTTACGCAAAAAAAATTATTTACTTTTTTATTAATTCCATTGGTTTAAAAATTAAAATTCAACTTGAATAACTTATAAATTTTTTTATTTTTATTTTAATAAATTCATTTTTTAAAATATCATAATAACGGATTATAAAATTGAGACTTAAGAGATCAATCAATAATTATTAGAAATATTTATATTTGTATGATTGTTTCATTCTCATTTCTTATTTAAATTAAATTTAATTTGTCCTTTATTGCCCCTTATAGTTCTCAAAATTCAGCAACGAATTAAATTTTGGTTTTTATTGAACGTTAATTGCATTGTTCTGCTATGCAAAAATCATAAATGGCAGAGATTTCGCAAGTATTACGCCTAAGATTGCAATGTTGCGTACCTAATTTAGAGTTTTATGAAATAAATTGACATGGTTTTGAGGTCATAAAGTATCGAAGAAAACACCACGAGCATTTGATATGCCATACTTTGAGGTCAAAGATTTTTATTTTTTAATACTATATATTTTTTAAAATTTAGAATTTATACTTAGCTTACCAAGATGCTCGGTTGCACTTGGCTAACAATTATAGAATCAAAAATGGTGTACACATGAAAAAAGTACCAATGTCCATGTTGAAGCTCTTTTCAACATTCTCAGTAGTATTAGCTTTAACAGGCTGTCAGAGTTACTACTATGTACCCTCACCAAAATTTGATGTTGAATCACCATTAGGTGTATTAAGTAAAGCTGCTCAGGATGCTGTAGCAGAACAACAGACTTACGCCCTGACTCAACGCCAATACTTAGATAACCTTGCCATTACTAATTCAAACATCAATAAAGATGTATTGGTTGTGGACTTTGTAGGGGATTCACAAACTCTACTTCAAAGTGTGGCTTACAGATTTGGTTATCGTTTCATTGAAGCAGGCAACATTCGCCAACTACCTATTGTCAATTTCCATAAGCGCAAAATGACAGGTGCAGATCTTGTAAAAGATACAGCACTCCAATTAGGTAACGCTGCAACTGTTGAATTTGATTCGCAGTCTAAAACCATCACATTAATCCATCGTTAAAAGGGGGATTCGTAATGGCTGACTTACCGAATTATCAGTTCTACTTAGAACAAACGCCAATTATTGTTTCTCAATCAGATTCAGCAAAACAAGCTGAAAACACAGCTCGTGTTGAAGCAATTCAAACGATTGTACGAGAAGCTGCAACCCGTAACGCTCTACGTGCTCGTCTTCAAGAAATTTCTAATGTTGTTAAAGCGAACGACCGCAAATTAGATACGGTTTATAACTTTCAACCTTTAATGATCAATACAATTGTTGTTCCGCCTGTCATTGTTGAGGCACACAATATTAGTGATGTAGGCAATGCACGGACTTTCTCCGTCTTGGGTACACGTTACGAAATTAAAGAGAATGCCCGTTTTTCTCATTTACCACCAAACTGGAGAGACTATCTAAACTTTAATGTTGAGTCTTATCAGGTGGGAGTGGATTCATTACCGAACGAACTAAAACCGAAGAACCAACAGGAAAAGAAAGCATTTCAAAATGCTATGGATCGTGGAATTGAGGATGGTGTCAAAGAAGCTGATGCCATCTTTTCACATCAACTTAACCGATTAAATCAAACTTTTATCGGGATGCTGAAGTTCCATCAATTCCGAATGAACGGAAAAATAACGATGCCTGTAATTGCGAGAACAAACATTTCTCTCGCAGGTGGTGGAAATGCCCTGATGCTTAATCAGTCAAACTTCCAGATTACCGAGTTACCTCGATTCGTTAATGATCCATCGTATTGGAAAGCCAATACTCTTTCGATTGTTTCACGGTCAGAAGTTAAACAACCTGTCCAAACTTCTACAGTAAGTGAATCTGATACCCCTGTAGCTATCGAGACTCAATAGTATGGATAATAGTATGCCTACTGAACTGCCTGAACAGGAAGTAATTGATATTCCTGATAGCTATTATCAGTCAGGGAATGTAGCTACGATTCCTGAAAAAGTGCTCAAAAAGCATGGTTATGAAATGCTTCTGCATGACACCATCCGTGTTGATAATTATGAACTTACATCTGAAACTGATGTACGAAAAATTTTAACCATTGCCGAGCACTTTAAAGCCAGTGATATTTTTGCCTTGTCTGGTCGCCCTATTCTTATTCGTAGATATGGCAGGCTCTATGCTCTGACATATACGAATATTAAAGGGATCGAATTAGATTGTTTCCTCACAACAATTAATGGTTCTGAGGCACTTTCTTCAATTAGACGAGGCATTGGCCTTAATTTCGCTTACTCATGCTCCTTGTTCGACCCTAACTCCTCTGAGGGTATAGGAGGATTTGTGGCAGAAGATAGTGAAAATGGTAATACCAACGTTATTGCTGTTGACCGCAATAAAGTTGTATTTCGCTGTAATATTTCGGCATGTATGGATCTCACGGGTACTACATCATTCCAGATCGTAATGCGCTTGATCCCGTCAAAGCCACCGAAATATTCAGATATTGGTGTTGAACTAGAATATCTACTGAAGTGTATCCCTCGTATTGGGATTGTATACATGGCAGGTGAAACAGGTTCGGGAAAATCTACAACACTTTCTTCATTCATCCGCTACATACTTGAAGAAGATACTCACATTCAAGGCAACATCATCACAATCGAAGAACCAATTGAGTTCCGTTACAACGAGATTCAAAGTAGACATTCGGTTATTTCTCAAAGCCAAGTACCAGAGCATTTTTCTTCTTTTGCACTCGCTGTAAGAGAAGCCATGAGACGTAAGCCTGCATTATTGTTGGTGGGTGAATTACGGGATCAAGAGTCATTTTCTGCTGCAATTGAACTGTCACAAACAGGCCACCCCGTACTTTCTACTGTTCACAGTAATGATGTGGCAAATATCTTACCTCGTATTTTGGCTCTTGTTCCAAAAGAGCAGCAAAACCGAAAACTCACAGAAACAATCGCTACAGCTCATGCCTTAATTGCTCAACGTCTGGTTGAAACTATTGATGGTAAACAAATGGCTGTAAGAGAAACATTGTTTATGACCAAAGATTTCAGAAGCAAGTTACTTGATATAGCAATTAGTGATGATGGTTTTTCGGGTGTGGTTAAAGAAATACGCTCAGTTATGAATCAGCCAACTGGTACGGCATTTTCATCACCTAATTTTGAAGTACAGGCTCATAAACTACTTGCTGAAAATAGAATTACGCAGGCAGGTTTTGATGCACTACTTGCATAGCATAGGAGAGTTTAATGGAAGAAAAAAATAACAGTTATATGGATTGGGGTAAGACAAGGCTCATTCCTCAACTTTATAAAATCAACGTTTTAGTACTGTTTTTCATTGTTCTTGGTGCAATGTTCTTCAATAAAGTTAGCTTTATTTTATATGGAGCGATCATTGCACTACCTATTTGCTATTGCATCGAGAATATTTGGAAGATCCCCTATTCATTCGTATTTCAATACATTCGGTGTTTCCTATTTGGGAAAGTTAAGACACCAAAAAGAAGATAAGATTTTAAGACATTGGAGAATTATATGAGTAAATCATTAGTTGTTGGCGTGGACGATGGCCATGATGGAATTAAGATATACAATGGCGAGTTAGCTATTCAATTCAGAATGCCCTCCCGTGTGGCCATTGGTGCAACAATCATGGGCGATCCCGATGATGTCAATAGAAAGATTATCAGCGTAAATGGCAATAAATACACTGTTGATGAGTTTTGCTCAGAGCACATTGACACACGTACCGAAGATTATCCAGTCAGCGAAGCCAATATCGCACTTGTATATCAAGCTTTAGATAAAGCATTCGGTAAAGATTATCGAGATTTTAAAATTGCTACTGGCCTACCTCTAAACCGATTCTATGGAGGTCAGGATGGTACAAAAAATGTTGACTTAATCAAAAATAAAACAAACAACCTAATGATTAATCTACGTGATAAATCAGTCTTTAACCTATATGAAGCTTCTAACAATTTAGATCCTATTTCCATTTCTAAGCACATTGTTTTATCTGAAGCGCAATGCGCCTACTTTGACGCACTAATGACAGATAAGGGGAAAAAAACTGATTTGTATGATGACTTATTTGAGGGAGGATGTGCCGTAATTGATATTGGTGGACGAACCACTGATATTGCCGTAATTAATCCTCAAGGTGGAACTATGCAAACTTCACGTTGTGGAACACTTGATGTTGGCATCATTACTCTTAAATCAATACTCAATCAAAACATTAAAGCTAAATTGAAGATGTCATCAGACATATCAGACTGGCGATTAAACAAAGCTTTAGACAGTGGTACGTTATCGATTGGCAAAGAGAGTCACGATGTATCAGACTTAATCTCTCAAGCTAAAGACAAAGTTATCGAGCAGATCATCAATAAAGTTAAAGTGCATGTAAGAGACGGAAAGGATCTAGGTGCAGTTCTGCTTGTTGGTGGCGGTTCTATCACGCTAGGTGAACAACTTACCAATAAACTTGAATACAACAACATACAGATCGTAAAAGACCCTGAATTCGCTAACGCTAGAGGCATGTATAAATGTGCTGCGTTTATGGCAAGAATCTAACTTGAGGTGTAGCCATGCCTCAACTTCACAGATTAAGAGTTTCGGTTAGTTTAGACAAATTGCCAACAAGACAAAGGGAATTTCTTTTGTCCTTTTTAAAGGTCAATAATTTTGATGCAGGCAAATTATACAGTCACCTAATCTATTACTTTTTCACTCATCCCACAAAAAGTTCAGTTAGTAATATCGTGGGTTTTCTTGGCAGCAGCAAAGATAAAGTGACACTTAATTTTAATAGTGAAGTAATGGTCAAATTTTTATCAGAACGCAAGCAGACGGATAGAGAAATCTACTGTCTGTCAGCACTGTATGAAATGTCAAACTATCTGGCCTACATGATCTCGCAGTACTTTACAGCTTTGGAGATCCGCAAAGATCCAATTGCCACCGCAAAATTAGAAAATGAAGTTTTCCAATTAGGTTGTGGATCTTTTCTAAATCTATTCATTGACCTAATGAGAGATGAGGAATTCAAACGGAATACTATTGTTATGAGTGCAAGCTTTAACCACGAAAATCTACAAACCGCTTTGCTGATTAATAGTTATACAGAGCAACTTGATTCAGAAGAAATTGTTGCTGTGCAGCAGATCCACTTAGAAGAAACCAAAACAGAAAATGATGTCACTCCATCAGATGACTGGAATCACATCTCTATTGCTTAGGGTTTAGGTAAACCATGAATCAACATAATCACAGAACCTCAGATTCAAGTACAGATACATTGATCATCGTAGGTGCAATTATATTCGTCACTGTGGGCTTCTTTTGGGGAGCATGGCACTATGGCAGTGTAGCTATAGTTAAAATTACTCGAACTCTATTTGGTATCATTGAACTTCCATTTTGGTATTTGCAGCTATTAATTAAGAAGATCACCAATAGTGATGCTTCAATATTGAATTTTACAACCAATACAATCAGCAAATTGTGTTATCCAGATCCCAACCATTACTTAAACCCTTTAATGAATTGCACAGTCAATATAAAAGCAATTCCTTTTAACTTTTACTATATCAACAATCTGTTTCCATCTATGTTGATTGCAGGAGCACTGATTGGATATGTCTGGTACAAACATAGTAAAAACCTTGTTGATATTCCAGACACCCGTTACGTCAAAGACCACGACCTTGAATCGTTAATTCTCGAATTAAGCGTGCTCTACCCTCACCTTAAATACATTTCATATTTCGTTCAATCGAAAGTTCCAAACGATAAAGGCTTTTACAGATTAATGCTTTCTCCTAGAGAGTTTGTTCTGGAGTACAAGCTCGTTTCTGGTTTTAGAAAGTATGAAATTGAGTCAATTGCAGATTTCAACGATGAACAGAATTTTGGTTCTTCACCCAAAGATGATGTGTTTCCGTTACTTGATGAAAAGCAATTTGAAAAGGAAATGTATATCCAGTTAGGAGATTTATTAAATTCTCCAAAGGATTTGACGGACGGGGAAATTAATTTATTTGCTATCTTCCTGCCAGTAGCATGTGCCACTGATGAAAATATGTCTGATAAAGAATTTAAGTCGATCTTGAAAAATAAGGATCAAGTTTTAGATTATTTTTGGCATGTAGCCTACAAACAGTTAACCACTGATAAAAAGTTTATCAACCCTCAAAATCTCAAACCTAGAAGTTACCAGTCATTTAACCGAAAAAAACTGGAAAAAACAGTTTCTAAATATTGGAATCATCCTGTCGCTCAAGAAATTTTCAGCCAACATGCTTATGCGAGAACAGCTCTGATCGCCACAATTTACAGAGCCAGAATGTTGGGTGTAATTGCACCCTGCGAATTACGTTGGTTGCGTATGTATGACAGAAATTTATGGGCTTTGGTGCAAAGCGTAGGTAGACCAAGTGTTTTCGTTGAACAATTAGCAGCTTTCTCTCATTACACATCAGAATGCTATTACAAAAGAAAGAAAGTATCTCCAGACTTCAGTTATGGATGGCTTGGCCTCAATGAAGCTCTTAAGCGATACAAATACAAACAGCCTGATATATATCTCAATCACCACACCCCACAAATTGAATCAGCTCAGGTTTTAGATTCAGTAAAAATTGCTACAGCCTCATCATAGAAATATTTATTTTTCGGATATATGTTTTTTTTAAAATGAGTTATCATTATTTCAATCCTGTTATAAAACCAACCAAAAGGTTTCAAAATGACTAATAGAACACTTGGGAATCAAACTACTCAATCCCAATTATCAATTAAAAGTTTAATCATTGGATTATTGATAGCTGCATTCTTGTTTGCAATCGTCTATTTTTTAGTTCTAAAAAAAGCTGATACATCCTCAAATACAAGCACACAGCAACACTCAGTTGCAGCTGAAAGCAAGGACTACAGCAAAGAATTGCATACCAACTTGGCACGTCTAGGCACGATCTCAGAAGTCAATAAAATACAAGGTAATCTTCTTGCTTGGACGATCCTAATCAATGGCACGCCTCAAGTTGTCTTTACCACACCTGATGAAAAAGTCGTGATCACAGGTAACGCATTTGATGTAAACACTATGGATAGCGTGAGTCTTCCACTCCTCCAAGCAGCGCAACAAAAATACGGAAATGGCACGCCTGAAAATCCAAGCAATTTAGGTACACCATTAGGTCAGGAACAAGTATCCGTAGATTTTGCCGAAATTGTGGGAGAATGGAACAAACCTGCTCCTGCTGCAATTGAAGTACTAGCTAAACTTAAAGGTGCAAAAGAGGGTAAAGGATCTGATACTGACACTCTATATGTGCTTTATGATCCACGCTGCCCAAACTGCCACGAAGCATACCGTGCTACTCGCAAATATGTTGAAAAAGGATATTCAATCAAATGGATTCCTACAGTATTGTTAAAACAATCAGATGATGGCTATAAGCTTGCAGCTGCAACATTACATGATCCAAGTTTGTTGAATAAAGCATTCTCTAAAGACACTACAGGCCTACCTGAAGCTACAGCAGCGGACAAAAAAGCTATCGATGAGAATCAGGCATTCTTGGTGCAAGCAACTCAACAAAGTACCAATAGTAATACCATTGCAGTACCAACCGCTTTCTACTTAAACAAAAAGACTGGTCAACCAAAAATGGCTACTGGCCTCTCTGATGCAAGTATCCTTGAAATGATCTTTGGTAAAATCTGAGAGGTATTATCGCCATGAAATTATTTAATAAAAAAGCTAAAGTGAAAGTGCCTGCAACTTCTCATCAACCATTATCACAATCAAATATTCATGCTGTCAGTAATCCAACTGAAGATGTTGCAAAAATTTTATCAGTAAAAATTGAATTTGAAGATAATTGCACCATTGAGAATTCATCACCCAAATTAGTATCAGTTCCTTTACCGAATGTACCCTCGTTTGATTATGGAATAGACTTCGACAACTTTGATAAGCAAAGTAATTCTGATGAACAAGGTATCCCCTTTCGGATCATTTCATTCAAACCATTTATACTCATTTCAAATGTCTTGGATAATAGTGGCGAACCCAAAAAGTTCTCGCTTGCTTCGATAAAATTAAAAGTTTATCCAAGCCAAATCATCAAAGAAGATTCAGATTGGTATGATGATGCAGAGATTAAACAGTACATTCAAGATCAATGGTCTCAGGTATTCGATGAAATTTCTGACGCATACAATTTAGGATCTCAAGTTAAATATCCCGTTAATATGATCTCTGGCCAGAACTATCATCCAGTAGGATCAGCAGCAATTCCTGTGACACCAAGAACCTTTTCTATATTCGGGTACACGTTTACCCCTATTCAGTTAGTGTTAATGGTAATTACTGCAATACTATTAATTTACGTTGCACTTGCAGTCGCCAACAAGTACAGCGCAAACAACCAATCAGCAAGTGGACAGAATCTTTATTCAAACGCATCTATTGATAAGCAGGTGCAGATTGCTGAAGACGTAGTTGCTAAAGTTCAAGATCGGATGGGTGTACCTAAGTTAGCTCAAAGCGATCTAGGTTGCTTACAAGAAGTTAATTAAACACTGAGCTGCACTTTTTAGCATTTACATAGGACATTTTTGGAGAATTATATGGATTTGATACTTCAAAAAGAAATATTGAGTGCTATGGCCAAGAAGAACCCACGTTTGTCTAGTGCCATAAAACGATTAACTGATTTAAAAGATATTTCAATTGGTACTTGCGTATTTATGGGTTTACCCGTAGAAGACTATGAATCGTTTGATAGTAGATTTTCGATTTGTAATGGCTATTTATTGTGCCTTTACGAGTCTGAACTGTGTACTCAAGCTGAATACAACGTATTAATGAATACCTTACGTGAGATCTATGAGCTGAAAACGGGTGACAAAGGCTTATTTTATAATGGTGATGATGAAACCATAAAAGATGCTCAATTCCCTGAAACGCTTTTAAAACGTCACTGAAATTCAATTTTAGTAAAATTTACATGAGTTACTTATGGAAAGAAAGGAACGCCGAAAATCAACTTTAGAGGAATATTACAAGGATATTAAAAACTTAATATCTTTAAACTCTAAAACCTTTAACTTTTCACAGTTAGAAGATGGTTTCTTTACAAGTAATAAAGACCAAAGCATTTATCTTTTGAAAGGTGGAAAGTCCAACCTTGCAAACCCTCTCGATTCTGATAAGAAGTATCCACTGTTTAGTGATGATCAAATTTCTGAGATCATTACTTTCTTTGATACTTCAATATGGATTGTTGAAAGACGTTTACCTATTCAGTCATATAGTCGGGCAATTACTCAAAACTTTGACCTAGAGTTCGACTTACCTGCGGAATTTATTATTGCTTTAGCAATTTTAAACAAACTTGAATTTTCAAAAATTCAAAGTCAATTCCACATCGATGGTACGTCACATCTAATTGAGGCGACTCGCCAAAAGTCACGACTTATCTGTGATGTCTATGACCAGAAGATCTTTGATGAAATGATCTTTCAAGGTAATCGCAGCATCGATGATCCTGAGACAGCAACTTATGCCGAACGACTCATCGTGACTGGCCATGAGCATATCATCACAACTTTAAGACTTTATTCAAATCTTGATGAATACGTGAATTACGTTAAACAAGGGGCAAACGATAATTCGATCAGTAAATTACTTGATATTCGTAAATGTGATGTTAAACGTCTTCGTCAGTATGCCAATATCGAGAAATTATTACTGGATGACAATAGATCAGCCAGAAGCAGGAAACTAAAAACAGAAATTGAACGTATTCTGGATAATGTTTGTTATGAATGGGTTACTGAAGTAGCTCAATCTAAAGGGATAAGCGAACATAAAGCCTTAAAAAATATCATCACAGAACATAAAAAACTTATCCAACAGAAATCTGAACCAGAATTGGAGCAAAAATAATGAGTGCATTACCTCCTCATATTATCGATGCGCTTGAAGAACTTAAAGATGATGAAATTGAAATTGCTTCTTCCAATGCGCTTAAAGTACGTGCTTGGCTTTACCTTTTAAGGTTTTTAAGCTCGTTCAATTACTTTTACGACAAAAAGAACCCCTACTCATCAATTGAATTATCGACCCAACAAGCAAGTTTATTTGCATTTGGAATAGACGATAATAATCCAGAAAATTTTCTTTTCTTTTGTCAGGATGCAGATTTCTGGTGGCTTAATGAGATCCAGATAGAGTATGCAACCTTTATTGAAAATTATCTGGTCATTAAGTTCCCACCACTTGATTATGAAAATAAAAACATCAAAAGTGATAATAAAATTTCAATCCGCAGTCTGACTGTAAGTATCCCCTTAAGCGATATGTACATAGATTATTTAAGTTCAAAAAAAGATACTTTTAAGAACATGATCTTAGGTCAAATTAAGAAATCTTCCAATGGGTTCAACAAGCTTGAAATCGAACACTTTTCTGATCGTCCAATTCCAGTAATTCATCAGAAGACTGCAATAACCAAGCAACATTTCAAAGCGAATACGACACGCTTTCTATAGGCCAGAAAAATGGATTATGTCACTCTTATTGAAGTTTTTCGGAGTAACCTAATAGATAAGGGATTACTACTAGATCGTTTAACCTATTCAAATAACCCTTTACACCGTAGAGATATTTTGGCTTGCTCTGAAATGCTTAACAAAGCAATCATGGTTTACCATGAAATGATTGAAAATGATGCCATTGCTCCATCAGAATTTATAGATTCAGAATCTTATTTACTACGGAATCAAGTTTATAAAAAAGAAATAAATAAAAATAACTCAAATAAAACAATAATTTATGTTATTCACCATATTTCACCTAATTCATTAACTACTGAATTTTCTCAATGTTTAGGTACTCTTAATTCACCTAACGTTTTCGGTCAAGCCTCACCCCTGAATTTACAAGGTGTACTACTTAATATTTTTGAAGTAGTTAATTCAAACTTCATATTTCCTGCTTGGTGTAATGTTTTTTACATCAATGGGCAGAAGAATCGTGCCATTCCTAATATTGCATTGAGTTCTATAGAACCTCAACTGAGCAATGCAATTGATTTCTTTCCAGATGCAATAGAAACACTAAAATCGCTATATTCTATTCAATTAAGTGACGTTGAACTGAATATTAATGATGTGTTTATAAGGTCATAATCTGGAAAACTTTCATAAATGAAATTTTTTTAACAAAAATACTTTCATTAATTTTATATCTAAGTTATTCTTTGACTATCGTGGTGGATGAGCAATGTGCATGAGTTCACCCTATTTCAAAAGGATAAAAAGATGCAAAAAATCACTGCAAAAGATTCAGGAATCCTTGCTATTGGTAATAGTAAAGGTGGTGTAGGTAAGAGTACGTTCTCAGTTCATTGTGCTTTTTTCTTTGCTGAGAAAGGCTACAAAGTTGCCTTGATCGATTTAGATAATCAGGGTAATAGTTCTAAACATTTATTAAAATATAATAAAGAAGCCTCTTTACCTGCTTATGTAAAAAAATCGGATACGAACACAGTCTTAAAAGGCAATGCTGTGGATCTATTCCTAAGTGAATTGTCAGACTCGCAGTTATCTATCAATAGTGGTGCAATTGCTGTATTCCAACCAAATCTAGCATTGGCTAATATTAACAACAGTATCGATACTGAAAAAACGGCTACTTTTAAAGAAAACATATCTAAACTACTGAAACATAAAACAATTATTATTTTTGATACTCCACCAACTTTAGGAAATCTATTGCTTATTCCTTTGTCCGTATCTCATCTGGTTGTTATGCCAACATTATTAAAAAGTTATGCCGTTGATGGTATTTCAGAATATATTGCTTTTGCACAAAAAATTAAAAAAGCTATGAACCCTGATCTGATCTTGGGAGGCGTAGTACCTAATTTAGTAAATAAAAAATCTGAAGTACAAAAAACTGCTTTGGCAGATCTTAACCGTGATGGAAAGGCTTCAAACCTTATCTATTTAGAAAATGATTCCATTCTTCATTTCACGGAAAAAAATGTAATCGAAGAAGCAGCTGAGCTTGGGATCGCTACATGGCATATCCAAAAGAATTCGACCAGACCAGTCAAAAAGACATTCTTTACCCTTTTCAAGCAAATTTCAAAACAGCTCAAACTTGCTGCTGACAAGTAATAGGAGAATCAACATGAACTTACTAGACGTTATCACTGGAAGCAATGAGCCAGAAAAGGGCGCAAAAACAATGGAGTCAATTGAGGTGGATTTGCACCTCATTGAAGAAGATCCGTTAAACCCACGTAAATTTCTATCAGATAAAGATGAAGACGAAATGGTGGAAAGCATCAAGGATCGTGGAATATTGCAGGCTATCGTCATTATTCCCCATCCTGATGATGCGACACGCTATATTGTAAAAGATGGCAACAGACGCAGAAGAAACGCACTCAGAGCAGGTTTAAAAACGATTCCTGCCGTGATTAAAGCAGAGTTCTCTGAATTAGATCAGTTGACTGCAAATGTCATGCGTAAAGACATGACAATCTTTGATCTCAGTCACAGTATCAATCGCCTGATCACCAACAAAATTGCCAAGCAGAAGCAAATTGGCCTTGCTTTAGGCTTTAATGAGGCAAAAACAAGTAAAGTAGCTTCGCTAACTAAAGACGTTCACCAGAGCATTATTGATAATCTTGAATGGATGCACAATCAAGGAATGTGTAAAGATTTCTCGGCCATGTATGAGATTGCAAACCTTTCTAAAGAACATCCAGATGAAGTTATCAAATGGGTAGAAAAATTTGCTGCTTCAGGTAAATCTCTTGGTATGCCTGAAGTGAAAAAGCTCAAAAATCAATTTGTCATTGATGAAGAAAAAGACAATAAAGAAACTACCAAAGCTCCTGACTACAATGAAAAAGTGATCATTGATATTACCGTGAAAGGTAAAGACAGTCTTGATCGTATTTCCTTATTGTCTCAAGGAAAAATAAAAGACGATGAAGAAAGAGTGGAAGTTCTTAATGATCTGGCAGAGTTAATCAACGATCTTAAAATTATCCAAAAACAATATAAGTAACATTTAAAAAATTAGCCGTATAAAACTTGCAAATGTTTTTGTGGGTTTTATACGGTATTTATTTAGGGAAATCACTATGCTATTTCAATCATTAACAGTCGATGTAAAAGTTATTGCCTTTGATCCTATAAAAAAAATTAACGGTCTATTCTCTTAGTAGAGATCAGCCAGATAGTTTAAATTCTGAAATAAAAGTTATAGATCTTGATTTGCAAAATAATTGTAAGCATACAATAAAGTCTAACACCAATCAAAAGAGTATCATACTGGACTAATTGAGAACGAAGAATCAACAACTTAAACAATTGGTGATTAAAATACAAACAAAATAGTATGAATCTTTATTGTATTTTATAACGCTAATATCAATGTGTAAGCATACAATAAAGTCTAACACCAATCAAAAGAGTATCATACTGGACTAATTGAGAACGAAGAATCAACAACTTAAACAATTGGTGATTAAAATACAAACAAAATAGTATGAATCTTTATTGTATTTTATAACGCTAATATCAATGACTTAAAAGATTTTTAGTATGAATCTTTATTGTATGATGACACAATGACTTAAAAGATTTTTAGTATGAATCTTTATTGTATGATGACAATAATGAAATTACTTATGATGTGCAAGGAATGGATGAAGCTGCACCTAAGTTATTAGGTTTAAGTGTCATACCTTATGATCTCAAAGCACAAGAGGCTTACAACAACTTTAACCAAGAGCTTTTGAAAGGTATCCTGCTTGGCCATAAACATAAGATAAATGAAACCATAGTGACTGTTGGCCAAATGGGGCATAATTTTAAATATAATGGACTTGAGAACCCTACTTTAAAAAGGCTTCAAAAAGGTGAAAAAGTCATTATGGTAGGTAGCTATGAGTCCGAGTTACCAGAAAATGATTCTAAAGTTTGGGAATGTGCCTCAGATAGTTATGTCGATAAAGGTGGAATGGAATGTGTACATCTTGTAGGTTTTTCTGGTTCGTATTTCTGTAATTACTTATTATCGGTAAAATAGACTAAATCCCTAAAAAAATACCTCCGTAAAATGGAGGTTTTTTTGGTAATGTATTAACAAGAATATTCAACAGCCATATCAGAGTATAGGTAACTCAAGCTTACAAATATCTCTAACAATTTGATACTACCTAAAGACATTCCCTCTCCAGTAATCGATACAAGCTTCTCATCAGGACGTATTTGAATCACCACATCGGTACATTCAGTTTCTATATGGGGTTCATTGAAAAGTATTGTACTGTTCTGATCTATAGTGCTTACAAACGTTTCATAAATTGCAATCATCGGATGCTTTGTTTCGAGTTCTTCATTATCTTTTTGAACAAAAAAATCATAACCATCAGCTAGTCTCAACAAATTATATGCCAAGAAAAAGATCTTACCATGCACAATCTCTACAATATCTTCGTGCTTTGCTGTAAGTAGTGCAGATGTGGGATAGATAACGAACTCATAACCCGAACCTGAATAAAAAGTCTCACTTTCAACAAAGACTTTAATCACAGATTTTGGTCTTTCAATTTGAATAATTACTCTTTTTTCAGGAGTTTGAGGATAGTAAATTTGAAAAGAAAGAAATTGGTCATCATCTTCAAAAGGATCTAGTATCACTAAATCCTTTTGGATTAAACGATCAGCAACTAATCCATCTACGAAAGATTTTATAAAATCATTCTGCATACTGGAGAGATCTAATTTCTCAACTTCTGGTACGTTGCCAATCTTAAACATTTTCTTATCCTTTTTAACTATTTCTGTTCAAGTAGTTTTGCTGCCTTATATGGTTTCAAAGCGATTAGATCCACTTTACAAGCTGCACCTGCTGTAAGTGCATCAGCTCCCCCCATTGGAGAATTAATTGCATTTATCTTATTGCAGATTTGGTAGACAGAGTTCACAGCACTCATAGAATTATTCCAAGCTGCATCTTTACTTTTTGCAGGATTAGAAGCTTTTATTGTCTCGGCTAAGCCATTTAGTTTTTTCTCAATACCTGCATAACATTGGATTGCATCACCATAGGAAGAATCGGCACAGTTATATTTAATTTCCTGAATATTACTGAATTCAGTTTCAAACTTATTATTGGCTAATGTAAAAGTTGAAATAGATAACAATGCAGAAAATAGAACTGGTTGTATTTTCATTTTTTCTTCCTCACATTAAAGTTTTGCGTAAATAGCAGCATTAAGACTGGCTTTGCAATATGAAGAACTAACATTTTCAGCTGATCCCGTTTTGAGTTTATTGCATTCAGACTCAATTTGATTTTTAAACTGATTAAATACAGAACTATTCTTTTGAGCATTCAAAGAAACCATCGTATTTTTAACCGATGTGTAAATACCAATATATTTTTGGTCTGTCTCTTTAACATTCAGAGATAACGGATTGTCCTGTAATTTCTGAACAGCTTGATAATACTGATTATCAAGACCTGTATTCGCAACAGCACTGGTAGCATAAATGCTTACAGAGAGAGCACTACATAGGATCAAACCAATTTTTTTCATAAAATTCTCCTTACTCGTAATTATGGATATTCAGGGAAATAGGTACGAATATGTGATTTAAATTGAGATCCTGATACTGCTTCAGCACCAGTGATGACCCCATCACCATTCACGTCCCATGCAGGGTTATCTCTAAACACATCAGGGTATCTAGCAATTGTATAGCCTCCACTTGGTACACCCATGACTAGACTATACAATTGGCCTAAACTTGTTGGTTTTGACTCACGTAAACCACGATCCTTAAAGTACTTCTCAACATATTTCATCTGATCTGAGAATGATAATGCACCGAACTGGTCTCTAGTCATTCCCCAATAGTCCCATTGGCTTCTAGGCGTATTCTTATTACCTGTGCCGTCAGTATATTGCATGAATTGAATAAGTCCTGTTGCAGATCCTTTAGGGTTTCGTGCATTTGTACTAAATGAACCTGCTGTTTCAAAACTAATTACCGCAGCCAAGTCATTAGGATTTGCACCTATATTCTTCGCTACTCTAATAATTGCATCTTTCTGTTCTTGAGTTAATGCTTTAGATCCACTGCGTTTAGTTACAACAGACGTTGCAAGTTGATAATCAGAAGCGGTAGGAGGAAGATCTTCAAGTTCTAAGTTACTAATTAAAGCTATGCTTCGACCGCTTTCAATTGCCTGTCTTAATTCCTCTACTTTTCCTGCTATATATTTGGCCTTTGCAATGGTATAGGCAGCAAGTAATGCTTCGATGCGCTCATTTTGACGCATCAATTCAGTTTTTATATGATTACGGGCAACTTCCATATTAAGAAGTTCAACCCATAATGATCGATTTGAGGCTTTTACAATATCTTGTGCCCATCCTGAAGATGAGAACCGCCTATACGCTAAATCCTCTATATGCCCTTTAACCGTCTGATCATCACCAATATCAATTTTAATTGGCTCTTGTTCACCTATCTGGCCAGTGTCCCTGAAGATGTCTTCAAGCTCTCTGTAAGTGACATTTGGATCATAGGCCTGCGCCTCAGTGATCGTTCCATCCTCAAGAGCTTTTTGTCTTGCCTCAATAACCGATACATTTAATTTCGCAAGTTGCTCATCAGTTGCTCCATAACCCTGCGGTAAAGGAAATTTTAGGCCTGAAAATTTCGGCTGCGATGCACCAGAACCTACTGGTAAACTTGCTCCGTACAGAATGTTAAATTGTTGCCGAATTGTTGATCCTAGATAGTTCTTATATGCACTCGCATTAATCGGTATATCATCTTTAAGATAAGGCGTAGGATCTGTAACATAGTAGCCACTTAAACCATTTCTGTTTGCGCCGACCGATTGAATGTTTTGAAAAGGATTAGCATCAGCTCCCTTACTGGAATTGCCTAACCATGCGTTACGTGCTCTGGTACTTTCTTTTTGAGGGACAGCATAGTCAAAATGTAAATGAGTACCACGAGATACACCCGTGTTCCCCATCGTACCAATAAATTGCCCTTTTTTTACTTCTGTTCCGACATTAATTGGTGATCGATTTGCCAAGTGCAAATATTGATAAACATCGTTATTGTCTTTTCTTCTTATTCGTATGAAATTACCGCCACCATTTAACCAGTCATTTGCTATAACTGTACCATCAGCAATAGCATAAAGTTTATGGTCGCCATTAGTATTGACAATATCCAGACCTGCATGTGTACGTGCTGATCCATCCGAATTAGTACGCCCCATTCCAAAACGGGTAGTAACAATTAAATTACCAGATAAGGGCATTTCCCCTACGGCAATATTTGTTGGCTTTCCTGTCTGACCACTTGGCTGATTATATTCAAATTGCATTGAAGCATGGACATCACCATACATCAGAGCACAGAGAACAACGCAAAGTTGCTTCTTTGAATTAAAAATTGTCATTTATGCCTCTTTATCATTCAGTGGTAAACCATCTGAATATCTAATTTTGAATATCTAATTCTGTGTTTAATTTTCTTCTAAACTGCTGAATTATGCAAGTTTTATAGCATCATGTTTTTATTTTTTAGATATATCTAATTTTTAAAAAACCTTTACAATTCTAAAATTGACTACCATATTGATTTATTTATACTTACCTTATGTATATAAATATTAAAAAAGGAGATGGTCATGAATAATCTTCCTTACTCTGAGGGCGGTTTGGATGGTGGAATGTTTCATCCATCAGTCCTCGATAGAAAAGAACGTGAGTATCAGCAATACATGGATACTCAAACACCTATTGCTGCTCAAAAAATACGAAATTTTGTAAATGGGAACAATAACCATAGTTTAGGTCAAGCTCTACCAAATGAAGTTTTATATGATCAAAACTATGTTAATCAAATCGCAAATGAGTTAGAGCGAGTTAAATTACAGTTATTACTCACTCAACGTGAATTGAATTTAAAGAATAATCAACTCAATGATGCTTATTTGAATATTTCTAAAGGCAATGCAACAATTAATCGTCTTGATGATTTAATTGATGATTTAAAAGCAAAACTTAGTTCATCCAAATAACATTGTTAAAAAAAAAGAGTTTCTTAAGAAACTCTTTTTTTTATTTCAATTAATGCCGTGAATCTTGTGATAAGCCTCTATTATCCGTATTCGATGATTGGAAATTTCTTGATTGTGGTAAGTATGGCGCATTGCCTGTTTTAGATAACTGATTTTGACCCGATACAGGCGAGAACGTCATACTGGAGAAATTTGGTATAGCCATTCTATTCGCATTATTGAATGAAGATAACTGTGCAGTGCCTAATGCAGCTTGCTGAGAAAGCCCCTGTCTTGCGTTATAAGCACCATAAGCAGCTAACCCACCTGCAATACCCCCTCTCGCAATACCTTGCCCTACTGCTCTCCCTACATTGTTCTGTTGAGGATCTGCTCCTACAGAACTAGGATTAGCATTAGGCAAACTAGAAACTGATCCTGATGGCTTTGCTGTAGATCCAGATCCACGATTAACTAAAACAGTTCCATCGCCACCCTGCGGTCTTTGCCCTTGTCCACCATCGCCACCATTTGGATTAGGTGAAGCTCCCTGTCCACCAGATCCACCACTACCTCCATAATATCCTGCTGCTTTAGGAGCTGCACTACCTGCATTATGTGCAAGATTGGTCTCACCAAGAGAACGAGATAAATTCGTACCCAACCATGAAATAACACTATCAGCCAGTGTAGTCGGCAATGAAAATATCAAAAAGATGATTGGTAAAAGGATCGTGCAATACAAGATCACCCAAGCCATCAAGAAGAAAAATTGTGATAGTGCAGCAATGAATCCATTTGATGTGAATTGAGTTGCACCCATGATTGTGAAGAATACATCTGTAGTAAAAGTAATAATAGGATCTGACAGCATAAATGCTAAATAGAATCCCATTAAAGACAACATAGGCCTGAAGAACAAAGCAATAACGGTCAAGTATCCTTGCATCTGCGAACCAACAAAGGTTCTATCAGGAATCATGTGCATAATCGACCATAAGATCAAACCAGTCATTGCCTGAAGAATGTGGAGCACCCAACCAATAACAGCCATCAAGAAGAATACATACGGTAATGTAGGAATAATGATAGCCATGTAAATTGCTACCAACTTACCCATTACCATGATTTTCGCTAACTTCTCAGATAAGTAATCAACCAAGCCAATTGCTATCTGAGCAGCTGTACCAATGTTGTCTGAGAATACTGCACCTGTTGCACCACCTACAGTTAATCCAATTCGCAGGCCAGAAATAGCACCATCCAATTGAGTTAGTACGATATGCAAAACATTACCTGTTGTTTGCATTCGAGTAATAGCATCAACATTATTGGTTGCACTAGACCCAACAAACGTATCGATAAAGACTCGCATCGTTTTCATAACTAAAGTTGTATTAGCATCTTCTACATCAGCTGCTATACGTTTATATGAAACGTCTTCACTTGTAAGATCCTCTGGAATTAAGTTTTCCATATCAGACGTAGACAAGTTAGTTACAACAGTAGGGGTTTTCATGTAATCATTAATGGCCATATCCATTTGACGAACGAGAACGTTATACATAACTTTCTCTTTTTCACTAGATACGCCCTCACGATTCATCCGTTGTAAGTCAGGATTAGTACCACGATATATGACTTTAGCTTTAGCATCATAAATATCTTTCTGGAACTCACCCATTTGTCTTTTAGCTAATGCAACCTGAGTCCAACCTTTTTGAGCATAGTAATCAAGTGTTTTTTGGATATATGAGTTTTGCTGCGAAGTTAAATAATTCGTGATTTCGGAATCCGTTCTCGCTATCTCATCTGTGATTATTTTATCAAGGACAAGCGGATCAAATCGTTGTTTAAAGATCGTTGCATAAGACTCAGGACTTTCTGCCAAATCAGGAAAATTATTGACATAAGCTGTAATCGCAGTATTCAACCGACTAATGCCCTGAAATTTTAAATTCTGAATATTCAGAATCATTCTTGTCTTATAGGTTTTATAATCATCCAAATCAGGATTCTGAGTTAAATACTTAATATTAGTACCTAACGCTGAAGCATTAGTAACAATATAGTCAGAGCTACCACAAATTGCTCCAAAATATCCTTGATCTAAATATTTATTATTATCAACAAGTTCACCATGAAATATATTTTCACCGCCAACAGTTTTAATATAACTTCTTGAACCATCAGGATAGACTTTTTCGCCTATTGAAGCATCTGGACTGAAATTAGCATTCAATACCCTTGTACATTGATACTGACGTATTTTTTGCAACGCAAAGGCTCTATATCCATAGGGATCATAGTTGTCAATGGAAGCAAAACTTGGTGATGGATTCTGAATAGCAGTCTGGAGGAATTCTCGATTCGCTTTATTGGTCATTCCATTAGATGCCAGAACAATCATCAATAAGAGAATGTTAATAACACTATAGAGAGATACGGTAGGTAATAAGAAAACCACCGCAGTAATAAAGCGAATTACAACCCATCCCTTTTTACTTCCCTGTCCAAACACTTCTCCATCTTGAGCAGTGTGCATCACAGAAGAAAAGATTAGACATAGAAAAAGGAAAGCAGCAGCTACAAGTCCCATGTGCCCTAGAGCACCAAATAACACAGGGGCAAGTTCGCCACTAGGCGGTGCAGTTGCAGCAGGTGAGTTTCCTGTTACAAACGCTTGAATGAAATCGTGGCCAAAAATTTTGCCTAGTAACGCAACAGCAGCATCATTCTGACAGGTACTATCAGATGAAAACGGGCAGTATATACTCATTAATGTTATCCTTTTTTATCCTAGCAAATAAATTGTCTAGGCTTACAAGTAGCTCTACTATCTTGTTAATTGGAGTAAAGAATACGCATAAAAACGGACTTTCTTTACTATAGGCAATATTAATTTAAATTTTAGTAATACACAATTTTTAAAAATTTTGGAGCAATTATTTTTTTGTTGAGTTTCTAATCATTTTTTAAAGCACTTTGAAAAATAAAGTATTACAATCAATTGATACGAGTTGTATAGTAGTGTTTAATGTAAAACTTAATGTTAAGTTTTAGCGTCTTTTAATTTAAAAATTTATGTTTACAACTAATGAGTTAGGAAGAACCAATATCTTTAGAGGTCACGGGTATGTATTGTAGTACCAAATCATATACAAACTTACTTGCATCGATTGTTGATATGCAACAATCTGCACCTTTAAATACAATGCACGCTAATCAGATCCTAAGCTATGCAATGCAGGCAGGAAATGATAACAAGCTAAATAAAGTTTTAGAGCACAGGATACAGCATGGTCTCAAGGATGTTGACAATAGCTCTGTTGCCTTAAAGCATCAAATCATCAATGATAAAGTTTTGGTCAACCTAAAACGAGAACGTACAGCTCTAAATGAAGCAAACAATCTCGTTTTTGAAACTGCCCTCGCCTTTATGAAAAATCCTTCACTTGAAAAAGTCAATGATGAGTCTTTGACGAAAACTTTACAATGTATCAAGAATCTTAACTGCGAACGTTCAGCAAAAATTGATTTCGTGAGATCTACAAAAGAGAACGTACTTGCATTCGTACCAGAAAGTCAAAAATTCTCAATTGAGAAGCAAATTGTTTCAAAACATAGAGAAATTGAAAGAGATAGCACAACTACCCAAAAAGTTGTATTAAAATCCACTATTGAAAACAGCTTTAATCCGCAACGATAAACTTAAGATATGACCGTAGATCGGCATGGAGGTTACAATGGATACAACAGATATTAAATGCAGTAAAGTTATTCCCTTTACTGGACTACTCTCACCAAGTCCGCTTTTGAATAATTTACACAAGACGGCTAAACTTGAGATTCCAGAAATTAATGACCACCGAAAATCTTTAGGAAACATCTTTAACCGATTAGGAATTAATAATATCCAATCACTCATTTTAGACAATCCTAAATTAAACTCAGTGGTCTTAAGTGAAGTAGCAAATAACTTCTTCACAAGTAGTTATTATAGAAAAGCCGAAGAATTGGTAAGAACAATGTCTATGCCAAACTACCAATTTGAAAATGGCTCAAATGAAATAGTAAAATCTGCAACTCCCGTTATCAACCCGATTCAAAAAGAAATTATTGAGCAGATTAAGGCTAAAGAACAACATTCTCAGCAACGCTCGAATGATGTAACAAAGGAAAATACCAACAATCAAGAACAAGGCTTTGGATCATTTTTCTAATTTTTAATCAAATAAATTTGACGGGGAGCGTTCTCCGTCAAATAATAAAAAAAACTCAAATCAAGTTTAGATATTCTTTCAAGTTCGTTTTTATATTTTTGTTCAATCATCAATTTATCAAAATCAACAAATACTCCAATATTTACTTCAACGATAAATTCTGAATAAAATCTCAAATAATAATAAACTATTTGGAATGTTGAAAAGTTTTGGAATGCTTCTGGACTTACCGAATATGCACTTTCATACTTATTTTTCAAAAAAATAATTACAGATTTTATTTTAGTATTGATTAAAGCAATTAATTCATTTGAGTAGGCTGCTAAATTATTAGTGAGTGTCAGATAATTATCACTCATAAATTTATATACATAATTTTTTGAAAATATATAAGCCATAGAAAATAAAAGTTCATACTTTAAATAATTAAGCTGAACAAGCTCAATTTTACTTTTTTGCTTTAATAAGTTGGCATCGATGTATTCTAAGAAGTTAATGTAAAAACCTTGCAAGGGTAAATTTTTCTCAATTTTAAAAAAATGTTCTGCATAGTGAATACAGGTTTCTCTAAACAATTTTTTGAAAACTTCAAAACTAAAATCACCTAGATTCTGATTTATGAGAATAGTGGTATCAAGTTGAATATCTGTGTTTACAGGTTCATTAGTAGTATGTTCCTGATCCTGTTTTGCAGATATGCCCTCTCCTGATAATTTGACTGTATTGGCACTACCATTTGACTCTATCCAGTTTGTTATTTCAAAAGCAAGTTCTGAGAATTCTGCTTCAGTTAATTCTCCAAAATCCTCAACTAGATTAACTTCAACCTTAGTGATCTGCTTCGTATTAGTAATACCTAGTTCACAGATCAAATTATCAAAACAAATTAAAAAATTAGAGAAATTTGCTGTAGCAAATTCAAGTATGTTTCCAATATGGAATTTTATATTTAAAAGATCGGTCTTAAAACAATTTGAATAATTACTACTAGAAGATAGGATAAGAATGAAAAATAAGTTCCTAAAAAATGGATGATCAAATTCTTCATTGGAATAGTTCTTCCAGATGTCTTCTAGATTTGAAACAAGTTCATCACAAGATGAAAAAAAAGGATCTTTAGTCTCTGGATCTGTTTGGCAATTCTCCAATACAAACCCAAACTCTCCCAATTGAAATTGAGAGTTATTTTTATACCAAAATGGTAAAACGATTTCTGGATTTTTATTATCAATTTTACATAAATATGTACCGTATTTAGAACATTGCTCATGCTGATATAGACATAGTACTAGGTGATGAATTCCCCAAATCCTAGTATAGTCTTGATTAAAGAATGTATATTTAAAAAATATTGAAGCATAGCCATTCTGTAAAACATGCTGAAACTTATTTAGGATATATTTACTATCTAAGCGACTTTTTAAATCTAAAATCTTAACTTCATTATTTTTATTGCAATAAAGATTTAAGTAACCTATAAATTCATTATCATTTTCAGTCAGCAGTAAATCTTCAAAGCAATAATATTTTATCATTTATATTCCATGTCAGTAGTTGGTCTTTTAAAAATATACTCAGATAAAGAGAAGTGCATATCCGAAATAAAGACTTCTTCTTCAATTGCTTTCGTTACAGCTTCTTTTAAGTTTTTCTCAATAGCATTTTTAGCTTCACCTTGCTCCAATGAATTATTTTGTACAATTGAATGGTACATGGCTTTAATTATAAACAAGCTATCAGAAGAATATTTTATTACCTTTTCATCAGTGGAGCATTCAATAAACTTTTTAATATGGAAAAAAGTGATTGGAAATTTCTCAATAATTTCTTTCAGTGAACCTATGCGTGAAATCAACAGTTTTGAGTTAATAAGTATACGGCTCAATTCGGTATCTACCATTGAAAGATAGATACAAGTTTTATCGAATGAAACTTGACCAAGAAGTTCTGTAGAATTTATTCCACGAACAAGCACGAAATCCTCAGCTTTTATCAAAGATTCAATTGCAGAATCACTTTGAATGGCTTCAAACATTGTCAGCTCCATTTGCTATTAATTGCAGTTTAAATTTTCCTGAATCCAGAAAGTCACATAACTTAGAGAATGGTATATTTTTCTCTATAAGTAATTGTATAACTTTTAGGATATGAATAAATCCATATTCAATAAATTGCCCTTTTACTTCAAACTCAATGCTAAACTTGAAGTCTCCAACTGGACTCAATAATTTAGAAAAAAGAGTTTTTTCTAATAAAAGTATTTTTGAAATTGGCATCAACTTCACTTCTTCAGTGATAGCATCCAAGTAGTCTACTTGAAGTGTTTCTTGGCGAAAATACAATTTTATCTTTGATTTTCCAATGATCTCAACTTCACCATCAACATCGCTTAGTAGACAGATCTTACGGTTTTCAAAAAAGCCATAGTAATCTAAATGTACTGGCATACCAGAACTTTTATTTACTGCCCTAAATAAAGAATACTCGTCTGGAGAGAGACCTTGATTATAGTTTTTTGCAATCAGGTCAATAATTTTTATTGTCTGTTTGTTTACCATCTAAGTGCCATAAATGGAGCATTAATTAAATATGCTTTTGTTTCCAGATCTAGATTGTTTTCTTGAGTATTACTAGCCGAAAGGTGATTTCGTAGAACATTCCGAATACTCAGATTTATACTTTGATCTGCTTCATAATAAGACTTTGAGAAAAGAATGCCGAAAAGGAGAACGTCTTTCAATGGGTACACTTCAAACAACGACTCAGGGAAAAGTGCAATCGTTAGTGAACCTATGAGCGTTTCAAATTTTGACGGTTCACCCTGCTCCCCTACTTTCTTAAACTCATTTATGGACACTGTTTTAGTTGTAAAAGATTCAGTTCCATAACCTATCTTAAATATCTCTGAAGTACTCTCAGTCATTAAAGACATGAAAACTGTATTTTCTATGAAATCAAACCCACAAACGATTTCATACCAGTTATCTCGATCTATATGGATAAATGAAGTGACGATGACTTTATTATCTACTTCTTCTATAGAATAGCCTCTTTTTGTTTTCTCATTAGAAACAAATCCCTGCCCATCAGTTTTAGGATATGAGTCCAACAATTCCGAGATGAAATCTTGAGTTTTTTCTTGGGGCAAACCTGCTACCTGACGAACCTTTAAACCAAAAAGTTCAGAGCCAATCTCATAAGTATTTCGTATAGTTGTATTCATGGCCAGACTCATTGCTGCGGAGATACTTTAAGAGTATTTTAAAAAATTTAAAGTGTCAATTTTTAAAAA